>CAMVBT010000147.1 GCA_947165805.1 uncultured Clostridia bacterium | reverse complement strand
TATTTATATTTTTACTTTCTGCTCCCGTTGTTTTTTTCTGCTTAATGTGATATAATATAGAAAAAGCGAACCTGTCGCTTTCCGGAGGAAAGATATGAAAAAAATCGCAACAGCCGCGTTACTGATATTTACAGCCGTGCTTGCGGGCTGCGGGAACACACAGCCCGCCGCGTCGGTCGAAGCGCACACTGCGGCGGAGATAACGGCATCATCGGACAGTGCCGGAGCCGAGCCTCTTGAAAAGTATGTGATAACGTGCAATGAGCTTGCCGCGAAGGTCATGGACAGCTGCACGGCGGAGCTGCCTCCCCGCATGGAGGTGACCGACGAGGTGATGATATCCGACGTACTCGGATATGACACGGAGCTCACGTCCGACCACAGCATAAACATACAGCTCGTAAGCGCCGATCTGTTTGAGCTGACGCTGTTCCGCGCGCCCGATGAGAACGGTGAGGCTGTGCTGAAAATGCTGAACGAAAGAAAAGACTACCTGCGGCAGCAGGCAGCCTTTTATCCCGCTCAGGTCGAGGCCGCCGAAGCGACTGTCGTTTCCCACACGGACGATATTTATTATCTTATCTGCCACAAGGACGCGGCGGACATACAGAAGACCCTGATAACGCAGATAAAATATAATTGATTATCGATCAGATCTTCTGCCCGAACTTGATAACGGTCTTTTTCATAAGCTCATAGCTCCCCTTGTAGTAGGGAGTGGACGCCCGCCTGAAATCGTTGTCGAACTGCTCGACGACGAAATAGACCTCGCTGTAATCCTCCCGATAGAAGAAGGTACACTGAAAGTACGAGGATTTGTCGGCATAGTAGTTGACGGGCTCGAGTCTGGTCAGCTCGAAAATGTCTGCGTTGAGCTGTTCCGTCAGCTCGGAAATCTTTGTGGGCAGGAACTGTACTTTTTTGGTGCGCGGCATTGAATTTGCCGCCTTTTTTTCGTTTGAGGGGGTCTCCTTGTCTTTTTTCCTGAAAAACAGCATGAAAGATCATCTCCGTTGTCGTGTTATCGGTTTAATTATATCAACATAGTAATGCGTTGTCAAGCAAAAAACGGCTTGTCGGACATTGTACCCCATTCTGCCCTTGTCTTTTTTACTATGATGTTTGTTAAAATTGCACAAATATCTAAAAAAGTGTTGCAAAATATAATAATATTTGTTATAATATACATTATATAGGGCTATTTAAGGCAGGTGTAAAGATGCAGAACGACAGCTTGACCGGACTGCTCACATTCGAGGACTTCCTCTCACAGGCGGGAGTGGAGATAGTCGATAAGAGCAAGGCATACATGATCGCTGCGGCCGACATTACCGATTTTCATTTCATAAATATAAATCACGGCTATGATGTCGGTGACGATGTGCTGCGGGACGCCGCGGAATTCATAAGGGTCTACCTACCCAATATGATATGCGCGTGCAGGTCACATTCCGATCATTTCCTGATGCTCATCAGCGCTCTGAATACAGAATATGAGCGAATAATGAACGAAACGCAGAGACTCAAGGAGAGAGTCAAGGAGATGATATCGCGCCACGCGCCCGATATTTCTCCAAATATCAACGTAGGGCTTTATTTCGTTGAGCCGGGTGAGGAAAACATCATCGCGGCTGTCGATAAAGCAAACGTGGCCCGCAGGACGAACAAGGGCAGCTATAATATACCGTGTGTGGTTTATTCGGAGCATCTTATGGATATAAAGGAAAACAGCGCAAAAATACTTCCCATATTCGACGACTCTTTCAGAAAAGAGTCGATAAGAGTATATCTCCAGCCGAAGATATCCTCTGAAACGAAAAAGATAATCGGCGCCGAGGCGTTGTCGAGACTTGTGGACGACGCGGGCAATATAATTCCCCCGGCAAGGTTCATTGCCGCGCTCGAGCAGTCGGGCAAGATAATCGAGCTCGATTTCTATGTGCTTTCGTATATCTGCCGGCTGATACGCAAATGGATAAATGAGGGCATCGAGCCTATAACGATATCGTTCAACCTGAGCCGTATGCACTTTTTCAGCCCCACGGTGGTCGAGGATATCATAAAGCTTGCGGAAGAGCATAACGTACCGCCGCAGTATCTCGAGATAGAAGTTACCGAGTCCGTGTTCTTCGAGGCGCAGGAAATGATCGTGAAGAAGGTCGAGCAGCTCCGCGACTACGGCTTCAAGGTCAGCGTCGATGACTTCGGCTCCGGTTATTCGTCACTGAGCCTGATAGGAGTGCTTCCCGTTGACGTCGTGAAGCTCGACAAGAGCTTCGTCAAGGAGAGCCTGAAGTCTCCCCGCAGCGGCGACCTGATGAAAGGCCTTATCCGCATACTCAACGAGATACAGCTCGAAATAGTCTGTGAGGGCGTCGAGACCCCCGAGGAAGAGAAAATGGTGAACGAGTACGGCTGCAAGGAAGTGCAGGGCTACCTCTACGACAAGCCGATACCCACCGAGGAATTCGAGTCGAAGTATATAAAATGACAACAGGCGCGGCAGTCCGGAACTGCCGCGTTTCCTTTATGCCCGAAAAAGCGCGGAGCCCGCGCTACCAATATTGCCCGGATAATTTTTTGCGAATTTTACTCGCTTCTCCCATTGATTTTTTTATATTTATGTGATATAATACTAAAATGTATAATTATGTAAATCTGCCCGTACAGGATAAAGGAGCATAAATGGATAAGATGAACGAAAGGTGCGCCGTCTGCGGCGAACCCATAGAAGCCGACGACGAAAAGGTGTTCTGCCCCGACTGCGGAGCTCCGATGCACGGAGACTGCTTCCGCATGGAGGGGAAATGCCCGAACTCGGCGAACCATAAACCGCGCTCCGGTGAGCCCGAAGACCGCCGCGAGAGCTCCGGACAGCCGGATTTCCGCATGAGCGGCACAGGCACGCACTGCGAGATATGCGGGAAACCGTTCTCCGATGACGACGATAAGGTCCACTGCCCCGAGTGCGGAGCCGCCATGCACCGCGTATGCTACAATATGACCCACAGCTGCCCCTATGCGGACCTCCACGGAAAGCCGCAGGAGGAAAAGCCTGCGGAGCCGGAGCGCAAAGCCGACGACAGACCCGTCTGCGGCATCTGCGGAAAGCCCTTGTCCGACGAGGACGAGAAGGTCTACTGCCCGGAATGCGGCACACCCGTCCATAAAGAGTGCTGGGCTGTTTCGCCCGGCTGTCCGAACCGTCACAGACACGCTTCGGGCTTCGACTGGAACAAAGAGCAGGAGAGACTGAGAGCCGGAGCCGAAAAGCGCCCCGACCCGTCCGCAATGACCGATGAGAACTATCCGGACATGAGGAGCATCTCGTTCGACAAGTTCTCCGATACCATAATCGCGCACCCGATACGTTCAAGAGACAGCGGCGAGGAACTGACCTGCCGCGGAGTGAAGCAGTCGGAGCTTGTGCATTTCCTCGGCACCGACAATCTGAGCACGCCGCGCTTTTTCTCGCTGTTCATGAGCATGGCGAATACGGGGAAGGTGTTCTCGCTGAACCTGTCGGCGTGGTTCTTCGCGCCGCTGTATCACTTCTACCGCAGAATGACGGGCCCCGCGATAATCCTTACCCTTGCGACGTTCATACTGATGATACCGACGATGATACTTGAGATCATGTATCTGGGCAAGCCCGATACTACGGTGATAAATGTCCCGCTGAGCAACGCCGCGACCATAACCTCGTATATCATGGTCATAGTAAGGGTAGCGATACTTATATTCAACGATTATATCTATATGCGCTGGAGCGTGAGCAAGATACTGACTCTGCGCGAGCGCTACAAGGACGCGGATACCGACGAATACTACGCGGCGCTCGAACATCGCGGCAATCCGAGAATGATGTATGTTCTCGGGGGCGTGAGCCTTCTGATGTTCCTTGTATATTTGCTGAATGTGTTTATATCCGCAATGGGGATAACATCATAAAGGATTAAGACTTAATACCTGTCGGAAAGGGGGGAGTTCCTGTGATCTACGATAAATTAAGGGCGCTGTACGAAAAGTACGGCAATAAGATGATATATCCCGTGATATATCTGTGTTTTCTGACGATAAATATAATCGGCGGTCTCGGAATGAAGCTCCCCGCCACCGACCCCAACGAGCTCTCGGTGATAGCGGTCTCCGACTGGTTCATAGGCCGCAGCTGGGAGGGCATAATGGTCTCCGTGGATTATTACTACGGTTTCCTGCAGGGGCTTATTTATGTTCCGGTGATGCTGCTGTTCGGCGACCCGAATGTACAGTACGCGGTCATACTTGTGCTGAATTCGGTGATGATAAGCTTCGTCCCGGTGATCGCGTATTATCTGTCCTACCGCATGAGAACTGGCAAGATATGGAAGTGCCTGATAACGTCGTTCGTGTCGGGAGGCTTCTGCTGCTACTATGCGCACACCAAGTTCGCGTGGAGCGAGACCATCTCGATACTGCTCCCGTGGATACTTATATGGCTCGTATTCCGCACTGCCGACTGCAAGGGAAAGGTGAGCCGCTTCTTCATGTCGCTGCTCATAGGCGCGGTATGCGGGCTTTCCTTCGCGGCGCACACAAGGCTCATCGCGGTGGTGCTCGCGCTGACGACGGCGTTCATACTTGAAAAGATATTCTTCGGAAGGAAGCTCATAAATCTGCCGGCTTATTTCTCGTCCCTCGCCGTATTCACGTTTTTTGTCATCATGCTGTCGTACAGGCTCCAGCGCGAGCTGTGGTGCTCGGAGGATCCGGCGCTGCTGAAAAACACGCTTGCCGAGTTTTTCGCAACGCTGCCCGAGAAGCTGGCGAACGACGGCTGGGAGCGCATATCGCAGACTTTCAGCGCGCAGATGTATTACTTTGTCACGACAACATGGGGACTCGGCGCGGTGGCGATATGCCTTTTTGCCGCGGTATTCTCGGTATGTATGCGCCATAAGCTGAAAAAGGAAGCGCAGACCTACGAAATGGAGCTGGCGGTATATTCGTTCTACAGCGTACTGTCGGTCGTTTTCACGGTCATATTCAGCACGCTCTACCGCTTCGGCAGCTCGAGCTTCTATGTATATCAGGACACGATGATGTTCGGCAGGTTCATCGACGGCGTAGTCCCGCTGGCGCTGGTATTCGTGCTGATAATGCTGTTCACCCACTCGATAAGCGTCAACAAGATACTCGGAGCCTCGGCGATACTGCTGCTGATATACGTTGTGTTCTCGCTGGCGGCACTGCCGACGATACTGACCTGTCAGGCTACGAAGATATCGCCTGTGCTCGGTCTGTATCCTCTGCGCGTCGGCGCGGACAGCAAGGTGCTGCTCAATTTCGACAGTATGCTGCTCACGATGTCGATGACGTTCTGCGTAATGGGCATACTGCTCGTTATAATAAGCTGCACGAAGAAATACCGCTCGATAATAATTTCCGCGATAATGACGACAATAACCGTCTATTCGCTCGTATTCATCTCCACGGTCTACCTGCCGATATGCAGGACGGAATCCGTGGAAAAGAACGCCTCGGTCGCGAAGCTCTCCGAGAGCGTTTTCGACCAGCCCGGAGCTCCCGCGGTAACGGCGTTCAATATCAGCCGCCACGACGCGCTGATGCTCCAGTTCCTTAACCGCAACGTAACGGTCAAGGTGACGTATGATATAGAAGCGGTCCCCGAGAACAGCTTCCTTGTCGTGAAGAACACCGAGGACGTCTCCGCGCTCGAGAACAGCATGACGCCGTTCCTGCTGATAGCGGAGAGCAGCACTCTCAAGCTCTTTGCCTACGGTGAGAGAGCCACGGCGTACATGGTATCGCAGAACATCGACGAGGAGGAGCTTGAATCCGAGCGCAACACCCTGATACCCGAAAAGACCACCGCCGTTTCCGAGACGAAGCCCCCGGAGACCACGACAGTGCCTACCGAAGCCACTACAACCACCGAGCGCACGCCTGTGGTATCGACCTACACCGTGCCGTCCGTCGTGACGACACCCGCTGACAGCCTCGACTCCGACGCGGAGTGGGCGGTCATCGAGTAAGGGGGAGCGCTATGGGATATGAGACCTTCGACCTGTTCGGGCATGACATATATGTGAGCGAGGATCACCGCTTCGGAACGGACGCGCTGCTTCTGGCGCGCTTTTCCGTGCCGTACCCGAAGGACACGGTCTGCGACCTGTGCAGCGGCTGCGGCATCATACCGATGCTGTTTTACACGTGGGGAAAGCAGCCCGCGGTCTCATACGCGGTCGAGATACAGGACGAGGCGGCGGAGCTCATGCGTATGACGGTCGAAAAGAACGGACTTGCCGGGAAACTGATACCCGTAAAGGCAGACCTTACAAAGGACGACGAGCTTTTCGCAGTACCGCGCGGCAAAATGTCGCTGGTCACGGTGAACCCGCCGTATTATAGACCCGGCTGCGGCGAGGAGAGGCTGTCACAGGCGCAGGCGAACGCCCGTCATGAGCTGCTCTGCGATCTCGGGCAGGTGATACGCGCGGCA
>CAMVBT010000146.1 GCA_947165805.1 uncultured Clostridia bacterium | reverse complement strand
GTGGAAAGGGGTTTTCTTCCTTCCCCGCCTTCTTCCTCCCCCAGCTCGAGCGTCAGCGACCTGCTCTCAGGGCTCTCATAGAATTCAGGATAGCGAGGACGGCGACGCCGACGTCGGCGAAGACGGCGAGCCACATATCAGCGAAGCCGAGGGCTCCGAGGATTAGGACGGCGAGCTTTACCGCGAGGGCAAAGACAATATTCTCGCGCACTATCCTCATAGTGCGTCCCGCAATGCGCATCACGAGCGGTATCTTGCGGATATCATCGTCCATTATAACTATATCTGCGGCTTCTATCGCCGCGTCGCTGCCCATGCTTCCCATAGCTATTCCTACATCTGCGCGGGCGAGCACCGGCGCGTCATTTATGCCGTCACCGACAAACGCGAGTCTGTCGTTCTTTTTGCGTTCATTGAGGAGCTTTTCCACTATACCCACTTTGTCCGCGGGAAGAAGCTCCGCGTAATGCTCGTCAAGCCCGAGCTCCGCCGAGACAGCGTCGGCTTCGGCTTTTCTGTCCCCGGTAAGCATTACGGTGCGCCGCACGCCCTCGGCTCTGAGAGCCTTTATCGCGTCTGCGGAGCCGTCCTTTATCCCGTCCGAGATCACTATCGCTCCGAGATATTTCCCGTCGGAGGCTGCGTAAACGACCGTTCCCGCGCAGGTCAGCTCCTCCGCTTTGACGCCGTTCGCTTCCATGAGCTTGTGGTTCCCGAGCAGGACGCGCTTACCGTCGACCTCGGCGGTAACGCCGTGACCCGCAGTTTCGCCGGAATTGGCGACCCGACGCGGATCCGCGGGCTTACCGTAAGCCTCGCGTATCGACGCGGCTATCGGGTGGTTTGAAAAGCATTCGGCAAGCGCCGCGGTCTCGATAAGCTCCTCTTCCGTGCAGCCCTCCGCCTGTACTTTGCTTACCCTGAACTCGCCCTTTGTGAGAGTCCCGGTCTTGTCAAAGACCACGGCAGTCAGGGACGAGACGGCTTCGAGGTAGTTGCCGCCCTTGACGAGTATGCCCGCCCGGGAGGCTGCTCCTATGCCTCCGAAAAATCCCATAGGCACGGATATGACCAGCGCGCAGGGGCAGGATATTACAAGAAACGTGCAGGCTCTTGCTATCCATTCGGTCCAGTTGCCGTCGAACAGGGGCGGTATCACCGCGAGCAGAGCCGCCGCTATCGTGACCGCGGGGGTATATATCTTCGCAAAACGCGTGATGAAGTTCTCGACTCTCGCCTTTTTGCTGCCCGCATTCTCGACAAGTTCAAGTATACGCGTAACGGTGCTGTCCTCGAAAGCCTTTGTTACTTCGACCTTGACGGTACCGCTGCCGTTTATGCAGCCGCTTATAACCTCGTCGCCCACAGCGGCGCGGCGCGGCACGGACTCGCCCGTGAGAGCCGCGGTGTCTATCATGGTCTCGCCGTCGGTTATCACACCGTCCAGCGGTATGCGCTCGCCCGGCTTTATTATTATAGTATCGCCGACCTCCACATCATCGGGATCGACCTGCTCTATCTCGCCGTCGTACTCCACGTTGGCGTATTCCGGCACTATGTCCATGAGATCGGTGATAGACTTGCGGGACTTCCCGACTGCGTAGCTCTGGAACAGCTCGCCGACCTGATAGAACAGCATTACCGCGACGGCTTCGAGGTATTCCCCTATGCAGAACGCCGCTATCGTGGCTATCATCATCAGCAGGTTCTCGTCGAACACCTGCCCGCGGGTGATGTTCTTTACCGCCTTTATCATGATATCATAGCCGATTATCAGGTACGGCACCGCGAATATCGCTATGCACGCCCACATCGGCAGCGGCTCGAGAACTCCCGTATGCTCGCAGACAAACAGCCCCGCAAACAGCACCGCCGCTGCAATTATGCGCAGGAGTGTGTTTTTCTGCTTTTTCGTCAGGCTGCCCATATCACATAAGTATCTTGCAGTCGGGCTCGATCTTCGCGCAGGTCGTCTGTACGGTCTTCATTATCTCGTCGAAGCGTTCGTCCTCTGCTTCTATTGTCATTTTCTGCATCATGAAATTCACCGAAGCGTCGGTCACTCCGGGTATCTTCTTTATCGCGTCTTCCATTTTCGCCGCGCAGTTCGCGCAGTCAAGGTCCTGAAGCTTGTATTTCTTTTTCATACTAATACCTCTTTTTGATTATCACTTGAACAACTGTTCAAGTGTTTCTGACTACATTATACTACCTTTATATCCTTTTGTCAATAGAGAAAAACGGATTTTCTCACAAAAAAACCGCACTTAAAGTGTGCGGTTTTTGTATATTTCATAAGCGGGCTGTTGTTTCGCATACAGCTTCTGTGGCCGGTATGCCGCGCAGCCGGAGTTTCTGGGGTGCTGCTCTCAGCTGTTCTTGACCTTCTCCCCGTTCTGCCATGTACCGGACTCGATGAGCTTGCCCTTGGCATTATGATATGTGTATTCCGTGCCGTCTACGGGATTGCCGTCGGAGTATTCGCCCTCACATTCGTAGACGCTGCCGTCCTCGAAATTGCAGGTAAGCTTTCCGTGTCCCCCGTGCTTTCCGCCGACGCATTCGCCTTCGTAGACATCGGTGCGTCCGTTGGTGTAGGTGAAGGTCTCGGTGCACTTGCCGTCACGTTCTCCGGTTGACCACTGGCCGTTATAGATATATGTGCTTATTTCGTTGCTTTCGGGGTAGACGATATTGAGCGTCCCGTAGCCGTCGCAGTCGCCGCTCTTGAACTCGCCCTTGTATTTATATATCGTGCCGTCCTCGAACATGGTGGTAAGCTGCCCCTGACCGTGGTAATTCGAGTTTTTCCAGTAGCCGCGGTATTCGATGATATTGTTGGAGTCGGGGAATGTCCATGTACACTCGCCGAAGCCGTTCTCGGTGCCGTGTTCATAGCTGCACCTCAGCACGCATTTCTTGCCGTCCGACCAGATCTGTTCGGCGTATGCCTCGTTATCCCAGCACTCGCCGTTCACGAAGCCGCCTTTGTAGTAAACGGTGCCGCCCGTATTGTCGTCATTCAGGTATGAGCCGTCGAACTCGCCCTGACCCTCGGGTTTTCCGTTTGCGTTGATCGTGCCGGTATAATTGCCGAGGCAGACATGGCCGCTGAACGTTATATACACTTCCTCGCCCGTTACTTCGGTCAGTCCGGACGAGTTGGCGGCCGTCGCTGCCGGGTCATCGCCTGTCGCTGTGGTCGTCGGGGCGGAAGACGTGGTCTGCGAGGTCGTTCCGTCAGCCGGGTCTTTGACCGGTACCGGGTCGGAGCTGCCCGAAAACAGCAATATAGCGGTCACGGCCACGATAAGCACTGCGGCGGCGGATATCGACGATATAAGTATCACTTTTTTGTGCGATCCGGGCTTTTTCTCCGACGGCGGAGCCTTCGGAGGCCCGATGACCGTAGGAACTGCCGCTGCCGCCTGTTCCGCACTGCGCACTGTTATGCCGGGTATGCTTTTTATATCCGCGCACAGCTCGTCGAGCTTGTAGTCCTTATTGCTCTCATCTACGCATATCCAGTGCGCGTATGTAAGGAAGTACTCAAACGAGCCCTTGAGGGGGGTATCGTCCATTCTGTACGGGATTATCGTGATATTGGGCTTTGTTTCGACTATGCCGAGCTCTCTCGAGACCTGCTCCGATTCCGAGCTGTTCTTGCTGTACAGCAGCAGAAACACCTTCGCGGAGTTTATGGCGCTGCTTATGGTCGCCGCCCAGTCGGAGCCGGCGGCTATATCGCGCGACGATATCCAGCAGGTAAGGCCGTTTGCCTCAAGATGATTCACTACTTTCATCGCGGTCTTGCTGTCTCTCGAGCTGTGGCTGATAAATATGTCCGCCATCGGATCACCTCCTCCAGAATCATTCTTTATCTATGGTATATCCCAGAGTGATGATCAGCTTCAGCGTTTCCGCGGCGGTTCTCCTGTCATACTCTTTTTCTGTTTCCGGCAGTTCCTCATACGGCACAAGGCACGGCGTGGTCTTTTTGACATCGCTGCGTTCCTCGCCGTAAGTCCAGCCCTGTTCTATCCTGCTCTGCGCCCACACGTTATGAACATTTTCCGCAAGTATCTCAGTAAGCTCACACAGCGACGGGTCAAGCACAACGCCGCTCGTATCTATCGGCTTGGGTTCGTACATATCCGTTCTCACTGCTCCCTCCGATGTGTTATGTGTTCCGGACTTTTCCCGGTTACCGACACTTTCAGATTATATTATATCACAAACATATAAATAAATCAATATATAAAATGCGGGCTGTAGTACAGTCGTTTCTAAAAAAGCAATATAACAACAACTCCCGGCGGTGCCGAGACATCAGTATATATTCCGAGATATGTAATTACAATAGGGGCGTCGGGCAAATATGCTTTTCCCGGCACAGCATTTTCTCCATTTATCATGATTGATTCAACTAAATCCGGTTTATTGAAGATGCCTAATAATACATCGTGCTTATTGATCTCGGATATATTTTTAAATCCTAATTGTATCAGAGTAATTTTAATCGCTTGATAATTTTTTTCATTTATTGGCTCAAGTCCTGTCGGAAATAATATGCCCCCCTTTTTTATTACTTCTCTTTGAGCCATTTTCTTCGGAAGATGAACAAATGCAAAAATGGCAAGCGCAATACCACCCATAAATAGGATTCCGCCTATAGTTTCAGTGGCTTTGTCCTTAATAAAAAAGTACCCAAGGATTAATAAAATAATAACAGCAGCAACAGATATGATCTTTATATATAGCTTCTGTGTTTCCATTCGTTGAGATATTGCCAATTTCAGTCTTTTTTCATTATATTCCCTGTTTTTTTCAGCCTCTTTTTCAGCCCTTTCTGCTTCTTCCCTTTCAATTTCCTTGATTTTGACCATCCGTTCGGTTTCAGCTCGTATTACATCTGCTTTATTATTTTCAACGTGTTCGTTGATAATTCTTTGAGTTGTTCTGTGGTCGTCAAGCAATTGTTTGGTTCCGCAATACTGACAAAAAACATAATCAATACTATCCTCTGCAAATAACAAATCAGCGCCGCATTGTTTACACTTAAGGCTTTGCATGTTTATCCCCCCCGATAATGCTGCTCCCGGCCGAAACAAAAAGTGCGCAGCAAAGAGCCGCGCACCCGTAAATGATACAAAGCTCAGTTGCTGCGACACAAACTGTTTCAACCTATTCTGACACAAAAGCCATAAAGGGAAAGAGCCTGTACATCTACCGAAAGGTAATGTACGGCTATGTGTTCAGAATATGCAGTTTATGTCGCAAGAATATAATACCATAAAATCAGTAAATAATCAAGTATTTCGCGGAAATTTGTCCCGTATCATCATAAACCGCGGACATGACGAATATGATATATCAGTAATCCACGGAAAGGACAATATATCATGGTAGTTTGCACAATGTCAAAGAGGCAGCTCATACGCATCGGCGGTATAGCGGCGGCTGTCCTCGCGGTGATACTTATAATCGTGTTTGCGGCGGCAGGCTCGATAACAGCCTCGGCGGACGAGGAGAAGATGCCTGTCTGCAGGGTCGAGCGCGGCGACAACAAGGTCGCTCTGACCTTCGACTGCGCGTGGGACGCGTCGGGAATAGACGCGCTGCTCGAAGCGCTGAAAGCTGCGGACACCCGCGCGACATTCTTCGTAACGGGAGAGTTCTGCGACGAGCACTCCGACGCGGTGCGCAAGATATCCTCGGCGGGTCATTCGGTGCAGAACGGCTCGGACAAAAACACCCACATCGCGGGAATGAACGTGAACGATCTGATAGAGGACACAAACGAGGCCGCGAAGAAGATACGCTCGATAACCGGCGAGCAGCCCGAGTTCTACCGCGCTCCGTACTGCGACTACGACCCGAAGGCTCTCACCACGCTTGAGGGCATGGGTTACCGCCCGGTCGGAGCGTCCGCAGACAGCGGGGACCTCGACGACCCCGACCCCGATTCCGTGAAGCGCAGAGTGACGGAAAAAGCGGAGTCCGGCTCGATCATACTGTTTCATAATGATGCTCCCGTGACCGCCGAGGCTCTGCCGTCGGTCATAACGGCGCTGAAACAGAAAGGGCTGGAGCTCGTGAAGCTCGGCGACCTGCTTTACGCGGATAATTACTACATAGACGGGAACGGCACGCAGAAGTACCGTCCCGCGGCCTCGGCAGTCCTGCCGGTAGTGTACAGCGAGAACGACCCCGCGCTGGATTCGGCGTTCGAGAAGCTCCGCGAGAACCTGACCATACAGCAGATATACGATCTGTCGTCGGTCGGCAGAGTAGCCCTGATAGACGATATCAAGGAAATACTGAACGAGGAGGAGCTCTTCGCCATGCGTGAGGCGACTTATGAGGAGCTCATGGAGTGCTACGCGGTGCTGGTCTACGCCGCCGAAAAGTACGGCGCCGGCGGAGCCTATGCGTCCCCGCAGTATGACGACCTGCCGCAGATCGTCCCGCCTCCGCCCGAAACCACCCCCTCCCCCGCCCCGCAGTACGAT
>CAMVBT010000145.1 GCA_947165805.1 uncultured Clostridia bacterium | reverse complement strand
CTATCAACAAGGACGATATGACAGTATGGTGGGAGGGTCTCGACAAGAACCCGCCGGAGAACGCTCAGGAATGGACAGGTATCGACTGCAACGGTAAGGAGTGGACTTCCCAGATCGACGAAAAGACCGGCAAGAAGAAGGTCCTCGCTCACCCGAACAGCCGCTTTACCGCTCCGGCAGTAAACTGCCCGTGCCTCTCCTCCGAGTTCAACAATCCGGACGGCGTGCCGATCTCCGCTATGATATTCGGCGGCAGACGCGCTTCCACAACTCCGCTCGTATATCAGTCCTTTGACTGGACACACGGTACTTATGTAGGCTCCGCTGTTTCCTCCGAGACGACAGCCGCGGCAACAGGCGCGGTAGGCGTGCTCCGTCACGATCCTATGGCTATGAAGCCGTTTATCGGCTACAATGTAGGCGATTACTGGAACCACTGGCTCGAAATGGGCGAGAAGCTCGGCGACAAGGCTCCGAAGATCTTCAACGTAAACTGGTTCAGACAGGACGAGAACGGCAACTTCATGTGGCCGGGATTCGGTGATAACATGAGAGTCCTCGACTGGATCATCGACCGCTGCGAAGGCACGGTAGACGCCATAGAAACACCTATCGGATATGTTCCGAAGCCCGAGGATATCAATATCGAGGGTCTCGAGGGCGAAGTATCCATAGATACGATCAAGCACCTCACCGACGTTGATAAGGAACTCTGGAAGAAAGAGATCAAGGAAATGCGCAGATACTATGACGAGGACATCAAAGCCAAGGGCGGCAATATCCCGCAGGCTCTCTACGATGAACTCGACAAGATCGAAGCCCGCCTGAACAAGTGATCGCTTACGCTTGAGAGGTCGCTCCGCTTGAGTTGCCTCCGGCGGCCAGCCCTTTTAAAAAAGGGCCGGCTCCTAAAACAAAGCGCTTCGCCTTGCAGACTCGATAATGAGTACCACTTTTGAGGGCAAAAGGCACTGAAAACATAAAAGTTACTGCTCCTATTAATAACAATAGGAGCAGATTTCTTTTAATTTAATAACGAAGTGGTTTAAGTTTTTTGAAAGGGGGTCCGGGGGACAGCGGCTGCTGCACAAATCCAACGGCTGCGAGGCACAATCTTGTCATTCGTTGAATGTAACAGACGGATTGGGTGCGGCGGCTCGCCGCCTCGAGCGCAAGCGACCTCTTGAGCGCAAGCGACTTCTTTACATCTTTCTTTCGTCGCCGAAGAAAAACAGCGCGAGCGTTCCGGGGCCGGTATGGGAAGTGATTATAGTCCCGATGTCGAATATTTTGATATCGTCGCGTTTGAAATGCCTGAAATCCTTCACTATCATGCCGCGAAGCTCCTCCGCCGCGTCAATGCAGTTGGAGTGCGCTATCCAGCATCTTCCCGAATAGTCTTTGCCGCCGTCGGCGTGCTCCGCCATGGCCTCCGCGGTCTTGCGGATAACGTTCTTTATGCCGCGGACTTTCTCATACGCGATTATCCTGCCCTCGGCGTTGAAGCGCATGAGCGGGCAGATGTTAAGTATCGTTGCTATCGCGGCGGCAGGCCCCGAAACACGGCCGCTGCGCTTGAAATAATCCATAGTGATCGAGTAGAACTGATAGTGCAGATGAAGCCTGTTGTCAAGTATCCACTTTTCGGTCTCCTCAAAGCTCTTTCCCTCGTCGCGCATATCAGCCGCTATATCAACGAGCATTCCGTAGCCCGAGCAGGCGCCCAGCGAGTCTATCACGCTGATCTTTCTGTCGGGCTATTCGGCTTTCAGCTCCTCGGCAGCTGCCGCGGCGTTCCCGTAGGAGCCCGTGATGCCGGAGCTCAGTGTGACGTGTATCACGTCGCCTTTTTTCAGCAGCTCCTCAAAGAATTCCTTATACCGGAACCTGTTTATCTGCGATGTTGACGGGATAGCTCCCTCATCGAGCATACGGTAGAAATTCGGCAGGGACGCGGGGTCTTTTCCGAGATCGTCCGTATATTCCTTTCCGTTGACGGAGTAGGTGTAGAAAAGTACGGGTAGCTCTCTTTTCTCAAGGTATGCGTAGGGGAGATCGACTGTCGATTCGCATGAAAGAATGAAATTTCTCATATCGCGTCCTCGCTTTTCGGATTATTGTAATATTTTACTGTTTTCAGTATAACATTACAGCGCCGATTTGTCAAGAACGTATAAAATATTTTCGGAAACGGTCGTAAGATCAAAGGGGAGTCACAGAGTCCGCCTTGATGTAGGTGTACATCTGTCCGCCTTCCTCATAGCGGTCTATTATGCCCTTGACGCGGATATCCGCCTGAATGTCGGGGTAATCCTCGGGGTAGGTGCTGTCGGGGAGAAGGAACTCGATACCCTGCACACAGCAGGCCGTGGCGTCGGGAACAACGACGAAGAAGTAGCGCGGGCCGTTTTCTTCATAGACCATGGTGTCGAAGTAGCCGTCCACGATGAGGCTCTTGCCGTAGTAATTGTCGGGGTTTATCATCATATCATAGATGACGGAGTATATCATTGTGGAGTTCATCTGCGTGAGGTCGAGGTCGACCGGGGAATTGCCCTGCGATGAAGTCGTCGTATCCGCCGAAGTTGTTGTCTGTCCGGAAGAAGCCTCCGTCGTCGCGGGAGCTGCTGTTGTCTGCGCTGCCGCTGCCTCGCTCATTATGTTGTTTATCATCTGTGTCGGGGCATCGGGAGACTTCGCCGCAGGCTGCTGCCGGCTGCACGCCGAGCAGAGCAGGACAGCCGCCGCGAGAAGTGCTGCCGGTTTTGCTGTTTTTCTCATTATGCCTTCCTCCTTGTGAAGAGAGAAACTATACAGAAGATGAAGAATACCGCTATATCGGTGACGACGATAGTTGAGCCGACCGGTGTACCCGCCATTATGGACGTGAATATGCCCGCTCCGGCGCAGACTACGGAGATGACCGCCGAGCAGATGATGACGCGCTTGAAGCTGCGGAACACCCGCATAGCCGACAGCGCGGGGAAGATGATGAGCGCCGATATGAGCAGCGAGCCCACAAGATTCATCGCCAGCACGATTATGAGCGCGGTTATTATCGCTATCAGCAGGTTGTAGGCTTCTGCCTTCACGCCCGCGGCCTTTATGAAATTCTCGTCGAATTTCACCGCGAATATCTTGTGATAGAACAGCAGGAAAACCGCGATAACGATGACCGACATGATAACGCAGATGATGACGTCCTCGGGCTTGAGCGTAAGTATCGAGGTCGAGCCGAACAGCGTCGTGCAGACATCGCCGGTTATGTTTGCCGACGAGGGGAACAGGTTCATCAGCATATAGCCCACTGCCAGAGCTCCGACGGATATCATGGCTATTGCGGCGTCGCCGTTTATCTTCGCGTTCTGACCCGTGCGCAGCAGAAGCACCGCCGAAATGACGGTTATCGGTAGAACGACGTACATATTGTTCGTAAGCCCTAAAAGCCCCGCTACTGCCATAGCACCGAACGCGACGTGCGAAAGTCCGTCGCCGATGTAGGAGAAGCGTTTCAGCACCAGCGTGACGCCCAGCAGGGAAGAGCAGAGCGCTATGAGCAGCCCGACTATCAGCGCGTACCACACGAACGGGTAGCTGAAATAGAGCTGTAGTTTTGTAATGAATTCGTTACTCAATCCCGCTTTCCGTCCTTTCCTCGGGCTTTTCGTCACGGGCATTTGCCTGCGCCGAGAATATGCGCCCCGTTTCGCTTTTCAGGTAATCGGCTGTGGTGCCGAAGAAGAGCTGATGATGCGCGCCTATGTGAAGTATGTGCGACGCGTATCTCATTGCCGCGTTGAAGTCGTGGGATACCATGATTATCGTTATGCCGCTTCTGTTCAGCTCCGCTATCAGGTCATAGAGGTCTATCTGCGCCTTGGGGTCGAGGCCGGTCACAGGCTCGTCGAGGAGCAGCACCTTCTGCGCGGCGCACAGAGCTCTCGCTATGAGCACTCTCTGCTGCTGTCCGCCGGACAGCTCACGGTAGCAGCGCTTCGCGAGCCCGGTTATCCCGAGGCGTTCCATGGTGCTGCGCGCAAGCTCTTTTTCGGCCTTGTTGTAGAACGGCCGCAGTCCGCATTTCGGCAGGCAGCCGGACAGCACTATCTCCCGCACCGAAGCGGGGAAGTCCCTCTGTACCGCGGTCTGCTGCGGCAGATAGCCTATGTCTCCGGCTTTCATATCGGCGGGCTTTATCATCATGCCCGACATCGGCTTGTTCAGCCCGAGAAGAGCCTTTATCAGCGTGCTTTTGCCCGAGCCGTTCTCGCCGAGTATGCAGAGGTAGTCGCCCTCGGAAATGTTGAAGCTCAGCCCGCTCACCACGGCGCTGCCTTCCCACCCGAGCACTATATCCTGACAGTGGAGCAGGTTTCCCATACTTATCGTTCCTTTATTTCAGTGTAGTTTTCAGCACCTCAAGGTTTTCACGCATCAGGGAGATATATGTAACTCCCCCGTCAGCCTGCATACTGTTCACCGACTGTATCGAGTTGAGCTCCGCTATGGTCTGATCCTTGTTTTTGGTGCTGTTTATTATTGTCTGTGCTATGGACTTATCCGACTTTTCTATCGTGTATATCGTCTTTGCGCCGAGCTCATCGACCTTGTTCGCGAGGAACACTATCGTCTCGAAGCTCGCCTCGGTCTCTGCCGAGCACCCCGCGAACGCCGCGTAATAGTCGAGCCCGTAGTCCTCGGTGAAGTACCTGAACGGGAATCTGTCCCCGAACACCAGCGTCTTTACGGGAGCCTCCGAGATCACCGCCCCGAAGTCGCTGTCCAGCTTATCGAGCTCCGCGGTATATGCCGCGAGACCGGCTTTGTAGGTATCCGCGTTTGCCGCGTCGAGAGCGCAGAGCTTATCTGTTATCTGTCCGCATATAAGCTTCGCGTTGCGCACGGACAGCCAGACGTGCTCGTCGTATTCGACTTCCTCGTCTTCTTCCTCATGCTCATGTTCGTGCTCATCGCCGTCGTGTTCATGCTCATGTTCGTGTTCCATGCCTTCTTTGAGCTCCTCGGTCTTTAGTCTGTCTCCGACAGCTTCGATGAGGCTTATGGTCTGCATATTCTTGTTCAGTGCGTTGCCGAGAGCGTCATCGACCCATTTATCGGACTCGCCGCCTGCGTATATCAGCAGGTCGCAGTCGGAAATACGGATCATATCGTCCGCATTGGGCTGGTAGTTGTGCATATCTGTCCCGCTGCCGAGCAGGTAGGTTATATCGGCGTCCGCGGCCTTGTCGCCCATTATCTGCTTTACCCAGTCATATTCCGGGAATATCGTGCAGACTATTTTCAGCCTGCCGGAAGTTCCGGTGTTTGCTGCCGAGGCGGTCTGTCCGCAGGCTGAAACTCCCGCGACAATGAGCGCGAGGGCTGCTGTGAATGAAATTATCTTTGTTCTGTTCATAAAAATGTTACCTCCGTGAAATATCATACTTTTTCGTTCTGTCCGGAAAAGTCTTCTAATCACGAAGCTCCGTTCTGAGAGTTACGGGCGTCACTGCTCCGCGCTTCCGTAGGGTGTTTTTTATGCCCGATGCCGCCGCAGCGGACACTCCGGCTGTCACAGCCGCGAAGACGGCGGCAGGGCATATTTCCGATAATGTCCTGATACAGCAGGCTATGATGCGGCACACTTCACAATCGTCGCCGTGCGTGCAGTCGTGGTGCGCGCAGTACGCGACGAGAATGAACGAGCACAGCAATGCGGCACACAGCAGGACAACGGCTGCTGCTGACAAAAGGTGTTTTCTTCCGGCAGTCATTACTATCCTCTGCATTTCTTACACTTGACGAGAAGTTCTATCTCATCGCCGGGAGCGACCTCTCCGAAAGCGGCGATATCTTCCTTTATACGGCGGCTTGTTTCGCTGTCGGCGCTGTACACTTTGCCGCAGACCTTGCAGCGCATATTCACAGCCGGGTCGCTGCTGTCCGCGAGGGTATAGACATATTCGCGGTTTTCCGGGTCTATTGTTCTTGTGACGGTGCCGTTATGTTCCAATTCGCGCAGCAGTCTGTATATAGTGCTTCCCGAGGTGAGGTTCTTTGTCTCTTCATGTTTTTCCATTTCCGAGACAATCTCTCTCACGGTGAAGGAGCTTTTCGGGTGATTTTTAAGGAATTCAAGCAGGTTTTCACGTCTTGCGGTCTTATATGTCGCCACGGCTGGTGTCCTCCTTCTGAATTTGAAATCGGTTTTCAATTTCATTTTTACATTATAGCAGAATGTTTCGGGTTTGTCAATAGTTTTTTTTCGCATGCGCGGTACCCGGCGGCGAGCCGCCGCTCCCTAACCGTCTGTTACTTTTTGGGGAGTGGCGGGTCTGTGCCTCGCAGCCGTTAGTTTTGTTTTTGCGTTTTATTTCGCTCGGCGGCGCGGTACCCGCGCTGTCAATCCGTCTGTTATTTTTGCTTATGTGGCAAGTTAACTGCCTCGCAGTTCAGAGTTTAGGCATTGCGTTTTATTTCGCCCGCGGCGCGGTACCCGCGCGGTCAATCCGTCTGTTACTTTGAACTCTTTCGGGTCTCTGCCTCGCAGCCGTTAGT
>CAMVBT010000144.1 GCA_947165805.1 uncultured Clostridia bacterium | reverse complement strand
AGCGACTGCGCGGGTACCGCGCCTTGACAAAATGGGAGTTTTGATGTACAATATAGGGTAATTTGGTATGCCGGTTTACGGCACGCCGGAGCGGAGGGACATCTATGAAGAGAACTGTATTGATCGCCGCGGCAGCTTTTGCCGCTATGATATTCGCGGGCTGTACGCCCGACCCGGCGCCGGACGCTCCGCTGCCGCAGACTGCGGCTGTCGAGGAACAGGCGATGGAAGAAGCGCGGGCTTCGGGGAGCTTCACGGTCAGCGGCACGGCTCTGCTCGACGCGAACGGAAATACGTTCGTGATGCGCGGCGTGAACCATGCCCACACATGGTACAAGGATACGGACGACACGGCGCTCGAGGCGATAGCGGCGACCGGCGCGAACTGCGTGCGGCTGGTGCTCGCGAACGGCATACAGTGGGAAAAGGACAGCCTTGACAACATAAACAGGCTGACCGACAAGTGCAGGGAGCTTAAAATGGCGGCGATACTCGAGGTACACGACGGCACGGGCAGTGACGACCCGGCTGTGCTCGGGCAGATAGCCGATTACTGGACAGAGATGAAGGACGCTCTCATCGGGCGCGAGAGCTGGGTGATACTCAACATCGCGAACGAGTGGTTCGGTTCGTGGGGCAAGGACAAGGAGTGGGGCGACGCCTACGCGGACGTTATCCCGAAACTGCGGAACGCGGGCATAAGGAATACGATAATGGTGGACGCCGGTGGCTGGGGACAGTATGCCGGGTGCATCATAAAAGAGGGCAGGCGCGTGCTGGCCTCCGACGAGCTGGGGAACACGATGTTCTCGATACACATGTACGGCGCGGCGGGCAAGAGCAAGGGCACGATAAAGAGCAACATCGACGGGGTGCTGGAGCAGGGGCTCTGCCTGTGCATAGGCGAGTTCGGCTATAAGCACAGCGACGGCGATGTCAGGGAAGAATACATAATGGAATACTGCGAAAAGACCCGCACCGGCTATCTCGGCTGGTCGTGGAAGGGCAACAGCGGGGGCGTCGAGTACCTCGATCTCGCGAAGGAATGGGACGGCTCGGTGCTGTCGGACGACTGGGGCGAGGTGCTGATAAACGGCGAAAACGGCATCAGGGCGACCTCAAAGCCCTGCACGGTATTCGATGACGGAGAATAACGCCGCGCACAGGCGCGGGGCTCAGCGGAAAGGAAAGGAAAAACGATATGGCGGAAGAAACATCCGGAGTATTCAGACAGAGCTCACTTGACAGGATAGCGTCGCCGGAGCAGCTTACGGATTACCTGCGCGTGACATCGCCGGGGATATGGGTCGTGATGATCGCGGTGATAGCGATGCTGCTCGGGCTGGTGGCGTGGAGCGTAGCCGGGGACCTCGAGACCGTGACGAAGGGCGTTGCCGTCGTGCAGGACGGGACAGCCGTTATCGTGAGCGAGAGCGGCGCCGTACAGACGGGAATGACCGTGCGCTTCGCGGGGGCGGAATACATGGTATCGTCGGTAGACAGCGACAGCTACGGCAGGACGGTCGCCTACGCGCCGGTATCCGCTGCGGACGGAAGATACGACGTGGACATAGTCGTGGAAAAGATACACCCCATACAATTCCTGTTTGTGTAACAGAGGTCAGAGATGAGCGAAAATAAGAAGAAAAAGATAAAGAAGCCCTTGACGAAAGGCGCCGCGAAGGTGCCTGTGATAATGCAGCTCGAGGCGCTCGAATGCGGCGCGGCGTCGCTGGCTATGGTCATGGCTTACTATGACAAATGGGTGCCGCTCGAGCAGGTGAGGCTGGACTGCGGAGTGAGCCGCGACGGCTCGAACGCCCGCAATGTGGTGCTCGCGGCGCAGGGCTACGGGTTCTCCGTGAGCGCGTACCAGTGCGCGCCCGAGGCTCTGCGTGAGGAAGGCACCTACCCCTGCATAATCCACTGGAATTTCAATCATTTCGTGGTGCTGTGCGGCTTCAAGGGCAAATACGCCTGCATAAACGACCCGGCGCGCGGCTTTGTGAAGGTCTCCGCCGAGGAGTTCGACAAGGCGTTCACCGGAGTAGCTATCGTTCCCGTGCCGGGGGAGGATTTCCGGCCGGGAGGCAGACGCCGCAGCACACTCGATTTCGCGATGAAGAGGCTTGCAGGAGCCGGCGCCGCGGTAGCGTTCGTGATGCTGACTACCGTTGTCACGTCGCTGTTCGGCATAATCAATCCGGTCATGTCGAAGATATTCATGGACAGACTGCTGACCGGTATCAACAACGAGTGGCTGATGCCGTTCATCGGCGTTATGACGGGACTTGCCGCGTTACAGATAATCGTTGCGTGGATACACGCGATATACAGCCTGAAAATAAACGGAAAAATGGCCATAATCGGCAGCACCACATATATGTGGAAGGTATTCTGTATGCCCATGGAGTTCTTCTCCCAGCGCATGGCGGGCGATATACAGACCCGAAAGGATACCAACGCGACCATAGCGAAGACTCTGGTGAACACGTTCGCTCCGCTGCTGCTGAACACGGGCATGATGATATTCTATCTCGTGATGATGCTGACGCAGAGCGTCCTGCTCACAGCTATCGGCATCGGGACTCTTGTTCTGAACATCATAATGTCGCGCATCATCTCGGAGAAGCGCGTGAACATCACCCGCGTTATGCAGCGTGACAGCGCGAAGCTCTCTTCCGCTACTGTGGCGGGCATCGAGATGATAGAGACCATAAAGGCGAGCGGCGCCGAGAACGGCTATTTCCAGAAATGGGCGGGCTATCAGGCGTCGGTCAATTCGCAGGCGGTGAAGGCTGCGAAGACCAACAGCTACCTCGGCATGGTGCCTGCGTTCCTTTCCACCCTCGCGAACTACGCGGTCATGGTGATAGGCGTGTGGTTCGTGATGAACGGGAACTTCACGCTGGGAGCTTTACAGATGTTCCAAGGGCTTCTGGGCTCGTTCATGGCACCGGCTATGACGCTGGTGACGGCGGGGCAGACGATACAGGAGATGCGCACGCAGATGGAGCGCGTCGAGGACGTCATGCAGTACCCGTCGGACGAGAACGTGACCGGCGGAGCCCCCGACACCGGCAGCTTCGAGAAGCTGAAAGGCGGCATCGAGCTGAAGAACATCACATTCGGCTATTCGCGGCTGGACGACCCGCTGATAAGGGATTTCTCGCTGAGCATAAAGCCCGGCGGCAGGGTGGCGTTCGTCGGGACATCGGGCTGCGGCAAATCGACGCTCTCGAAGCTGATTTCGGGGCTTTACAACCCGTGGAGCGGCGAGATACTGTTTGACGGCAAGCCGCGCTCCGCGTACCCGCGCGAGGTGATGACGGGCTCGCTGGCGGTCGTCGATCAGGAGATAACGCTGTTCGAGGGCACGGCTGCCGACAACATCAAAATGTGGGACGAATCTATACAGGATTTTGAGATGATACTTGCCGCGCGCGATGCGCAGCTCCACACCGATCTTATGGCGCGCGAGGGGGGCTATCGCTGCGCGCTTACTTCCGGGGGCCGCAATCTTTCGGGAGGCCAGCGCCAGAGAATGGAGATAGCCCGTGTCCTTGCGCAGGATCCGTCGGTCATCATACTTGACGAAGCGACCTCCGCGCTTGATGCCAAGACCGAGTACGATGTTGTGAAGGCTATCAAGGACCGCGGCATCACCTGCATTGTCATTGCGCACCGTCTTTCGACTATCCGCGACTGCGACGAGATCATCGTCCTCGACCGAGGCCTCGTCGTCGAGCGCGGCACACACGACGAACTCATGTCTCTCGGGGGCACATATACCGAGCTTGTCACTAACGAATGAGTTTACAGTTAACAGTTAACAGTTAACAGTTGTGGTGTCCTGTTCGTTCCTTTTATCGCCGCGTCCGTGCGGCGTTTTGGGAACGAACTCAAAGCGTCCTGCTTTGGCCTGCGGCGACATATTTAAATAGTGACAAAGGGAAAAGTAATACTATATTGTAAAAACAGGGAGAAACAACTGATCTTATGAAAGGAATAATACAGTCCGATGTACAGTAACTGTACACTGTACACTGTTAACTGTTAACTGAAAAATGGGTTGGTTTGAAGAACAGATAAAGGAAAGGCGCGACCGCGACCAGCAGATATTTGAGGATTCTCTGTTCCGCGCCGCGGGAGTCGTGCTCGGCGGAAAGACCGCCGCGAGGATAAGCGACGACAGGATAATAACGAAGCAGGCTGTTGACGAGATACTGAAATACTATCACTTCAAGTCGGTCGAGATACCGATGACGATAGAGGATCATGAGGATCAGCTCGATTACTGTCTGCGCCCGCACGGGATAATGAGGCGCGCGATAGTGCTCGAGGACGGGTGGTTCAGGGACGCGTACGGCCCGATGATAGTCTACGTTAAGGAGAGCGGCGAGCCCGTGGCTCTGCTGCCCGACAAGCTCTCCGGCTATTGGTTCACCGACCGCGAAACGGGCAGGCGCGTGAAACTCAGCGCGAAGAACGCGGGGAAGTTCACGCGGAGCGCTTACTGCTTCTATAAGCCGCTGCCGCAGCGAAAACTCGGTATTCCCGACCTCCTGAAGTATATGAAGGACTGCCTGAATGTGAGCGACTGTGTGTCGATACTGCTGGCGGCTCTTGCCGTGACAGGCGTGGGTATGGTGATGACGCGCCTGACCAAGGCTCTGACAGGCCCCGTGATATCGGGAGCAAGCGTGAAGATGCTCATAGGCATCGCGATATGTATGGTGTGTACCGCGGTGACGTCGCAGCTCATGACCTCGGTGCGCAGTCTGCTCAATTCCCGGGTGCAGACAAAGACCTCGCTCGGGATACGTTCGGCGATGATGATGAGAGTGATGAGCCTGCCCGCGCGGTTCTTCCGCAGCTACAGCGCCGGCGAGCTCACGAACCGCGCGTCGTCGGTAGGCCAGCTCTGTGACCTGATGCTCACGATGATGCTGGGAACGGGACTCACATCTGTGGTCTCGCTGCTGTACATAACGCAGATATTCGACTACGCGCCCGATCTGGTGGCGCCGTCGCTGCTGATGATACTTGTGACGGTGCTGTTCAGTACCGTGTCGTCCGTCGTGCAGATCAAGATAAGCAAGCAGCATATGGAGCACACCGCGAAGGAGTCCGGCGTGACGTATTCCATGATAAGCGGCATACAGAAGATAAAGCTCGCCGGAGCGGAGAAGCGCTTCTTCGGCAGGTGGCTCGACCTGTATACCGAGGGCGCGCGGCTGATCTACGCGCCGCCTATGTTCATCAGGGTCAACAGCGTCATAACGCTCGCGATAACCCTTGTGTCGAATATCGTGCTGTATTATCTCGCCGCGAAGAGCGGTATCGTGCAGTCGGATTACTACGCGTTCACGGCAGCCTACGGCGCGGTCATGGGGGCGTTCTCGTCACTTGCGGGAGTGGCGCTCTCCGCGGGCAACATAAGACCCATTCTCGAAATGGCGGAGCCCTTCTTAAAGACCGAGCCCGAGACCTCCGACAGCAAGGAAACGGTCACAAAGCTGTCCGGAAGCATCGAGCTGAACAACGTGTATTTCCGCTACGGCGAGAACGAGCCCTATATCGTCAAGGATCTGTCGCTGAAGATCAGACCGGGCGAATATGTGGCGATAGTCGGCAGGACGGGCTGCGGCAAATCCACGCTCATGCGCCTGCTGCTCGGATTTGAAAAGCCCGAGAAAGGCGCGGTGTACTACGACGGCAAGGATATCAACCGGCTCGACCTCAGCTCCCTGCGCCGCAAGATAGGAACGGTCATGCAGAACGGCGGGCTGTTTCAGGACGACATTTACTCGAATATCGTGATATCCGCGCCGCACCTTACTCTCCGCGACGCGTGGCTGGCAGCGGAAAAGGCGGGCATAGGCTCCGATATCCGCCGTATGCCCATGGGTATGCAGACCCTTGTCTCCGAGGGTCAGGGCGGCATCTCCGGCGGACAGAAGCAGCGCATCATGATAGCGCGCGCGATAGCTCCGAAGCCGAAGATACTGATGTTCGACGAAGCGACCTCCGCGCTCGACAACAAGACGCAGAAGAAGGTTTCCGAAGCCCTCGATTCTATGGGCTGCACAAGGATAGTCATTGCGCACAGGCTCTCGACCATACGTCACTGCGACAGGATACTCGTCCTCGAGAACGGAAGTATCACCGAGGACGGCACCTACGACGAGCTTATCGCGAAGAACGGCTGCTTTGCCGAGCTCGTGGAGCGCCAGAGACTCGACCTCGGGCAGAGTGCGGGGGAGTAAAAGCGGCAGAACGTTGTGAAAAGTGACGGAAACTGCGGGAATAATTTGTGCATATATACGAAATATCGGAAATAAATTGAAATGCGCGCGAAAAAAACGTATAATAACAATAGGTTCACCGAGCAGTATGTACGGATAAAGGAATACAGATATGGATATAAAGACAAAAGAATTTGAGACCGTGGCCTCGGTAGAGGCTCTGGACAGCGTAATGTCATTTGTGGGCGGACTGCTCGAAGAGGCGGACTGCCCGATGAAAACGCAGATGAAGATAGAGCTCGCTGTGGAGGAGATATTCGTG
>CAMVBT010000143.1 GCA_947165805.1 uncultured Clostridia bacterium | reverse complement strand
GCCAGCACACGAAGAACATGAAAAATATGATGATGAGCAGGTTCACGGTCTCGAGAATGAAGTTTATGATGCCGTTGGTCATTATATCGGACACGCTGTTGACGTAGTTTATGACGCGCACAAGTATCTTTCCGTGCGGACGGCTGTCGTAATACTCGAAGGGAAGCTCCTGCATATGGTGGAAAAGGTCGCGGCGGATATCATATATGATATCCTGACCGACACGGGTCATCATTTTCGCGCGGGTCTGCGCGAGAAAAACGCTGGTCACTATGCACACGAGCAGTCCCGCGGCGCAGAGCGTCAGCATCGGTATCCCCTCACCGTTGAAGCAGTTATCGACCGCGTACTGAACGATAAGCGGCGATACAAGCCCCGTCACCGACGCTATGACGCTTATGAACAGCGACAGGTATATCCTGCGCTTATATTTCGCCGCGTATGTAAGCGCGCGTTTCAGGTGCTTTATATTGAACGGGGTCTCAAGGGTCTCGTCGATGTCAAATTTATTCCTTGCCATTTATGCTCCCCCCTTACTTCTGAAGATCGTAGACTTCGCGGTAGTAGCCGTTCTGCCGTATCAGTTCCTCGTGCGTTCCGATCTCCGCGATTGTACCGTCTTTCAGCACGATTATCTTGTCCGCGCGGCGCGTCGTGGTGATGCGCTGGGCTATTATTATCTTCGTACACGGGAAATCAAGCTCGTCGAGCGCGTTCTGTATGTTTCTCTCGGTCTCGAGATCGACCGCCGAGGTGGTGTCGTCGAGTATCAGTATCGACGGCTTGACGGCAAGAGCTCTCGCGAGCGATATGCGCTGCTTCTGCCCGCCGGAGAGCCCGACTCCGCGCTCGCCGATTATGGTATCGTAGCCGTCGGGGGTATGTGTGATGAAATCGTGGGCGTCGGCGGCTTTCGCGTACTTTTCCACTTCCTCCTCCGGCAGATCAATGTTGCCGAACGAGATATTGCCCTCAATGGTATCGGAATACAGCAGCACGTCCTGCGTCGCGATGCCTATGCCGCCGCGGAGCTGTTTCAGCTTCATCTTCCGCACGTCATGGCCGTCCACAAGCACCTGTCCGCCGGTCGTATCGTAGATGCGCGGTATCAGGTTTATCAGCGAGGTCTTGCCGCTGCCGGTCGCGCCCATTATCGCGACGGTCTCACCGGGCTCGGCTGTGAAGCTGATATCGCGGAGCACCTGCGTTTTTCCGTAGCCGAAGGATACGTTCTTAAACTCCACCCTGCCCTCGAGCCTTCCGGGAACGTCGTCGGCGTCCTCGCGGTCGGTGATGAAGGGCTTGCTGTAATAGAGCTCGATTATCTTGTTCGCGGAGGCCGTGAAGCGCTGATAATCGTTTACGATGTTCCCGAGCGTCCTCATCGGGTTGGAAAGCGTCCACACAAGCCCCGCGAACGCCGCATACTCGCCGAACGTCAGCCTTCCCCACGCTACGAATATGCCGCCGAACAGGACGCATATAACGCTTAAACTCTGCGCTGTGATCTCCAGCCCGGGGAAATATTTCAGCCATGTGAACGCGGCTTTCTTGTTCGCTTCGTTATATGCCTTGTTGCAAACATCGAAGCGCTCCTCCTCGGTGTCCTCACGGGCAAAGGCCTTGACGACGCGGTTGCCCGATATGTTCTCCTCGGCGCGGGTGTTCATGTCGGAGAGCTTCTCGCGCAGGCTGACATAGAACGGGCCTACCGCCTTACGGAAGCTCTTGGTTATAATAAGTATCATCGGCGCCATTATGAGCATACAGAGCGCCATGAGCCAGTCTATCGTAAAGAAGTATATCATCGTCGCGGAGAACAGCACTATGCACTCGAGGGTAGTCTTGATTATCCACGCGATAGAGTGGCGCACCATTTCGAGGTCTCCGGTCACCACGGTCATGACGTCGCCGGTGCGGTGGGAATCGTAGAACCGGGCGTCCTGCGACTCGATGTTGTCGAACAGCACCTTCCTGACGCGGTAGATAAGCCCCTGCGAGGTGTGCTCGTAGCACATATTCGAGCTGTACTGTATCACACAGCGCAGCAGCGTGAACCCTATCATCGCGCATAGCATGAAAACAAGCCTGTCGGTGCCGGTGCGCAGGTTTTCCGCGGCTTCCTCACCCACAAGGAACGTGTCTATTATCTCCTGTGTTATGTGCGGCGCGATAAGGTGCATAGCCTGACATATCACGGTCATGCAGAGCGCAAGGCAATATATCGCCCGGTCGCCCTTCATATTCTTCCAGAGCCAGCGAAGCAGGAACATATCGTTACCTCCGTTCTTCACAGCGTCATCGTGTAATCGTTTTTACTCATTGAGTTTATATAATAACATATTCTGACAAAAAAATCAATAAGAAATATGATATTTTTTATAAATTTATGGTGTCAAACTAAAAAAAACGGCGCATCCCGGAGTTTACTTCCGTATGCGCCGGTCATGCCTGTTGCTGACCGTCCTTTGCGGTATCACTGCGCCGGAGCCTGATATGGATATTGTTCATACCCATTATGTAGCTGCTCTCGATATCGGTCGCTATCGAACGGAGCAGCTTTATATTCTCCGCGATATCGCGGTCGGAATCCTGTGACGGATCTGCCTGAAAGCCGATGCTGCGCAGATCGATGGTCATGCTGTCATCGGACACTCTGACTATCAGATCCATATAGCCGCCGCCCTTGTCGTAATTGCGAAGTTATAAAGCCATTTCCTCTATCAGCAGGGCGGTGCGCACGGACACGGAGGCACCGATGCCGCAGCGCTCACATCGGCAAAAAGCCGATATATAGATGCGCATACCCGGTAAAGGCGATATGAAGCTGCTCGCGGAGATAATAAAGATCGGAAGCCCGTTCTCACTATCGCAGATCGGGTTTATGATAAAATATATATTCTGCAACAGCCTTGCTGCCGAGCAGGTTCGACACTATCATAATGTCAACGAACTCGCTCAACGAAAAAGCTGCCATAGTCAGCATCATAGGTATCAGGTAACCCCGCAGCTTCTTCCGCAGGAGTCTGTCGTTACGTTTACTGTTATCGGTTTCCATTATGACCGGTCATCCATCCGACAGCTCATCTCTTTGTCACCGAGGCGATAAGCGCTCTGCTGTCGCCGGAGAGCGGCATCTCAAGCCTCATTCCCGCAACGAGCAGCACCGCTTCCATGCCGTCTATGCCATAGGGCATATTGATATACGAGGACTCGGGTATTATGAACCTGCCGCCCTCCTTTATCTTGTCGGTGAACAGGAAAATGCGCTCGAGGATACTCTCCGTATCCGCATACGAAGCAGGCTCCGTCAGATCGAGTATGCCCTGTTCAAATCCGCTGAACGTCGTGCTCAGTCTCTCCGTATCGACGGACAGCGCGCCCTGCACCTGTGTATCCCGGTCGGTGAGGATCAGAGTCGTGCCGCGGCAGCACGTCTCTTTCATTACCTCCGCGATATCCGCGGATACCCTGTCGCTGCGCGGCGGTATTTCCGCGTCACCGAACAGTATCTTCGGATAATGCATCTCCAGCTTATGCAGCAGTTCAAGGTCGTTCATCACGACCTGTTCGTCCTCGTGCATCAGATACACTATGCCGCCCGCGTTCTCCATATCGGTGGTACGCGGCAGCCGCTCTTCCCTGCCTGCCCAGCCGAACGAAGCCTTGTAGTAGCTCCTCAATCTCCTGACTATCTGTATCACCGGAGCGGTCTTCGCCACCGTATCGTGCGGCAGTATGAACAGCTTGAACGCGCCCTTGCGCTTCATGCGGTAATATATGTTCCGGTCGGTCTCTATCCTGTCCGGGTCAAGATATGTGTCAAGTATGACGTCTGTCTCATGATGACCGCAGATGCTCTCAAGAAACTCCTCCGGCATACTTCCGCCCATAGGACGGCAGTTCACCTCCATAAGCACGGGGCCGCGCCCATCGATCATATATTCGCCGTGCACGGGGCCGTTCTTTATGCCGATGGCATCGAGCACGTCAAAAGCGTAGCGCACCATCCTCGAAGCCCCGATGTCAAGTGTGTTCACAGTCTCGCCGTAGTTGTAAACATACGAGCCGTCCGGCATCTCGACCTTGCTGTAATGCCATACCGAAACGGCGCGGTGCTTTCCGCCGCGGGAAACGGTATTGACTATGTATTCCTCGCCTCTTATCCTCTCCTGCATCAGAAGCCCGACCTTTTCGCCGTTGTCGATGAACGGGTCGGCAAGAGCCTTTCCGACCGCTTCTGTCACCTGATCGCGTCCGTGACAGAGATGAACTCCCTGAGTTCCCGCGGCGCGGCTCCACTTTATCACAAAATCATCTGTCCCGAGGCTGTCATAGAATTCCATAGCGTCCTCGACAGAGCTTATTATCCGACCCTCGATGCAGCGTATGCCGTATTCCTTCAGAGCCTTGTGCATCTCGGCCTTCTGTGTCATCGCGGGTATGCGGGAGGACGGATTGCACGGCAGCCCGAGGTCTTCCGCGAGCCTTGTCGCGCATGGCACGCCGAACTCCGAGCCCGCCAGCACCAGCAATGGCTCATACTCCCTGACCCGCGCGAGAAGCTCATCATAGCTCCCATAACCGCGTATTATCGGTATATCGCGGCTCATTCCGGCATATATGCTCTCCTGCATCGCCTGCATAGGCTTTACGGTCTCCTCCGTGCCTACAAAAGGAACATCAACGACTACCGGCATATATCCCCGGCAGCGTATATCATTCAGAAAGTTCTTTCCCGTGGAAACGCAGCTTACTACCACTATATTCCGCAAAACAAACAACTCCTTCTAACACATATACGGCTATTATATCATACTATTATGATATTTGCAACACTTTTATATCAGTTTCGTTCTTCATCATAAAAAAACGGCCCCGGATATTTTCCGGGGCCGTACATTTTTCTTTTATTGTCAGTCCGCGCTGAGGGCCGCAACGACATCCTCAAACCGCGCGCTGGTATCGAGGCCGAGTGCTGTGAGCATCTCCTCCTTTGATCCCGTGTCGGCTTTGAGTATGTTGTTCGCGCGCTTTTCGGTGAGCTTCTTGAAAGCTTCGTCCATATTCTCCGCGCTTATCGTGACCTCATCGTCGGGTATATCAACGCCGAGACGCAGGAGAGCTATACGCTTCGCCTCATCATCGGACAGCGTGGCACCCTTTGCGCCGAGCTGTCTTCTCTCGCCGTTGTCCAGAGTCATCTGCTCCGCCTGAGTCTTTATCTTCCTTATCTTCTCATCGAGATATTCCTTAACGACTTCACGCTTCTTTGCCCCGAGCTTCTTCTGCTCCTTTTTCTTGGAAGCAAAATCCTTGAGGCCGCCTATCGTCTTGCCGATACCGCCGAGAGCGGTGAATGCCGTTCCCGCCAATCCGAGCAAGCCCTGCGTGTTGCCCAGCAGCTTTGATATGCCTGTGATCGTCGATCCGGTAAATGATGAGATACCGCTCAGCATAGAGATAAGCCCCTTCTGAGACTCAGTCGAGCGCTGCTCGTGCAGCTTCGCGGCCTGTGCCATGGCGTATTTCTGAGCCTTCGCGGTATGACGCTTCTCACGCGCCTGCTTGAGCTGATCTTTTTCTTCGTCGGTAAGCTCGCTTGTTTTTCTGCCCTTGAAGCCCTCGAGAGTGGTCCTCGCGTCGTTAAGGTTTGTATCAACGGAGGCGCCTTTCGCGTTTTTCAGATCATTGATATCCTTGACTGTGGTCTTATGGCTCTCCCTTTCCGAACGGTTGCCGAGATAATCAAGGATATTGGCTCCAAGACCCGTAGCGCCGCTGACCATTCCGAGGATACCGGCTGCCTTCTGGGAGCCGGAGCCTTCTACCGTCGAGCGTGTTCCGAACAGTCCGAGATTGCCCGCGCTTACAAGTCCCGATGTCGCGCTGGAAGCCATTCCGAGGCCTCCCGCAGCGGCTCTGAATGCTGCCGCCTTGCGCTTGTGCTTATTCTTGTTTTTTGTCGCACGGTAAATATTGGAGGACATTTTTATGCCTCCGCTAAGCGTACCGAGCGCGGCACCAGCGGCATTCATAGATTCAAAGACATCAACTCCGGTCTGGGAGTCAAGCTTCTTATTGAACTCGCCCGCATCGTTCTTTAATTGTTTCCCGGCTATATTGAAATCTTTATTGCCGGACAAAGCGCCTATGCCATTGCCGACAGCCTCCGACATCGCGCCAAAGCCGCTTGAAGCACCTTTCAGCACGGTAGAACCGAGAGATCCGGCAACAGTCGCTCCTATACCGGCATAGCCGATATAATCGGCAGCGTCATCCGTCCTGGCATTATGCTTGAGGCTCGATGTATGCTTGATGCCGTCGAAATCTACGGAACCCGCGTTTGCTTCTTCTTTCGCCGCCTTGCGGTCGGTCACGAGCTTTTTCTTCAGCAGCTTGTTGCGGCGTATCTGAACCTTCTTTTTCTGCTCGGGGGTGCGCCTGTCGGGGGCACCATCGGCGGGAGCCTGTTCCTCGTCGTTGTTCCCCTGATCCTGCTGCTGAGCGTCATTGGCGCCGTGCTGCTCGCCGCCGATGGCATGGCGTTCTCCTCCACGATTTTCGCCGTGCTGC
>CAMVBT010000142.1 GCA_947165805.1 uncultured Clostridia bacterium | reverse complement strand
AAATACCGTCTGCCACAAAAGTAACAGACGGTTTGGGAGCGGCGGCTCGCCGCTGTCTCAAGTGAACGGTTTAGATATTTCTCTGGACTGCGATGCAGAAAAACCGCCCCGAGCTGTACGCCCGAGACGGTTTGGGTGCGGCGGCTCGCCGCTGGAGGTGCCACCCAGATTTGAACTGGGGATCAGGGTGTTGCAGACCCACGCCTTACCACTTGGCTATAGCGCCGTCTTTGGAGCGGATTACGAGGCTCGAACTCGCTACCTCCACCTTGGCAAGGTGGCGCTCTACCAGATGAGCTAAATCCGCGATCAGCGCCGCGTATTGAACGCGGCTGGTGCTTCCGGTCGGAATCGAACCAACGACACGGGGATTTTCAGTCCCCTGCTCTACCAACTGAGCTACAGAAGCAAATTATTTCCGTTTTTTCAGCCGCTTGTTTCCCGTTCTCATACGGAATGGGAGCGGCATCTCGCTGATGGCGACCCGAATGGGGCTCGAACCCATGACCTCTAGCGTGACAGGCTAGCGTTCTAACCAGCTGAACTACCGGGCCTTAAAAAATGTCACTATGGTGGTGGGAGTTACAGGGCTCGAACCTGTGACCCTCTGCTTGTAAGGCAGACGCTCTCCCAGCTGAGCTAAACTCCCATACCTTCAAGTGACTATTACATTATAATACATTCCTGCGGTTTTGTCAACTGTTTTTGATACATTTTACATTTTTCACTCTTTTAAACAGAATTATACATTCAAAATTGTTCATTTTTTATGAATAGAAGCATTTTGGTGAAGCATAATAATCACAGCCGCAGTATCGCCGCCGTGAAGAATGACGTGATACGGCGGCAATTCCCGAAAGGAACCTGATAAAACATGAGGATCATCGATAGGATAGCACTTTTCCTGCTTGTAGTCGGCGGACTGAACTGGGGTCTGGTGGGACTTTTCCGCTTCGACCTTGTTGCATGGATATGCGGCGGCTCGGAAAGCGTGATCAGCAGGATCGTATATGTACTGGTCGCACTCTCCGCGCTCTGGAGCATTTCGTTGTTCTTCAAGCGCAATGAGCTTCTCGAACCCGAAACGTAAGAGAGCTTTCACGGATATCCGCAGGGATCTTCTCCCTGCGGATGTTTCGATGAAAATAAATACGGGCTTCCCGGAATATACATATTATGACTGATTATGAAAGATCGGGGTGAAGATCATGATATGCGCCGCTGGAAGCGTTCTGTTCATTCTCGCGGGTGTGCTGCTGTGGGGACTTGTCCGCGGAGCCGCGCTCTGCCTTTCCCCTGCCGAACGCGCCGTTCTCGATGACGAACAGGCTCACATACTCGCACAGATGAACGCTTCGCGCGGTCACGCCTGACGCTTTCACTTCCCGAGCACTGCCGCGATGCCCGTGGCGTTGAGATATCCGTTTTTCAGCAGCTCTTCCGACAGCTTTTCCACATCGGAGCGGTGCAATTCTATCAGCTCAGCGGCCTGTTTCATCTCCTCGGCAAGTATCTCATTGACGCGCTTTGTTATCCTGCGGGTCTCGGTCTCGTGCACGGCAATGCCCGTCCCGGAGTCCATGCCATACCTCATTACATAGGCCCGCACGATATCCGTCGCCCGTTCAAGATCGTTGGAGGCTCCTGTGGTGATGCCTTCTTCCTCGCCGAAGAACACAGTTTCCGCAGCTCTGCCGCCCAGCAGCTCCCTTACCTTCGCGCGGAGCTCCGCGCCGCTGTAGCACGCCTTTTTCCGTGTTTCCTCAGAGGGCAGCATATATCCGCCGAAATCCCCTCGCGATACAGCCGTGATATACGCCGGAACAATGCCGTTATTAAGATAATATATCAGCGTATGCCCGCATTCGTGTACAGCCGCGGCCTTTGTCTCGCGCCGATCCCATTCGCGGACATCGCCGTGCAGCTCGAGCTGCATCGCCTCGTCCAGCACAGCGTCGTCGAGCGCCGTATCGCCGTCGAGCGCGTTCCACTGTGCTCTCTCGATGATCTTTCTGATGATCGCGGGACTGCTCCCGGCTGTATGTTCAGCGGCGGACGCTATACCTGCCTCCGTGACCGTGCAGCCCATTATCTTTCCGAGCATCACAGCGAATATCTCCTTGCGCGCCGCAAGATCGGGAAGCTCTACTTTTATGCATCTGCTGAAACGCCTTCTCAGCGCCTCGTCAATGATGCCTATGCCGCCGTCGCCGGCTTTTATCCCGTAGTTCGTGGCGGCGATAAGTATTACAGGGTGCCTCAGATCGACCCTGAAACCGTCCATCTGCGCCAGCAGCTCATTGAGTATCTCATTGTTTGAGGACGCGCTCCTCTGCGCCGCGATACTGTCCACCTCGTCTATGAATATGACGGCGGGAGCGTTCCGGCGCGCGCTTTCAAACATACTGCGTATGTTTTCGGCACCCTTGCCCTGATAAGACGATATCAGCTCACCGGAAGACTTCGCGATGAACGTCACTCCGCACTCGCCGGCGACAGCTCTCGCCAGCATGGTCTTTCCGGTCCCGGGAGCTCCGTAGAGCAGTACGCCCTTCGGAACGGGGTAGCCCTTCGCCGCGTAACCCTTCGGGTCCTTCAGATACCGTATCACTCCGCGGAGCTCCTTCTTCGCGCCGTCGAGCCCGATAACATCGTCGATACGGTCTGTCGGCCTTTCCGCAGCGCTCACGGACACCGACATATCCTCGGCTGGCGGAGCCGCCACAAGACGCAGTCTGCCGACATTCACCGTGATCCCGTCGTCCGAACGCTCCGGCGAACAGTCGTAGGCAAGTGCCTTGTTCGTTGAAGCGAGCCTTTCCGCCTGCGCGATCATATAGGTCTCTTTCCTGATATCCGCGAGAGCGCGTGAGAGCGTTTCCGTCCCGGCCTCACTGTCGGGCTCGCTGACGGTGCCGTGAGCTCCGAGCGTCACAAAGCCGGCTTTCAGCTCTTCGCCGTACTTCATGCCGCACGGCTCCAGCAGATAGAGCGGCATCCACGGGCAGCTCTCCGCGAGCTCCTCGAAAAGACGCTTTCCGAAACGCCACTTTCTGGCGCTCGGAGAATCCAGCACCGTTCTTCCGGCTACCGTAACGGAGCCGTCTGTATCATCGGCATCGGAGCTCTTCTTTGAAACATCTATCAGCGCAAAATCTATGTCCGCTCTGCCCGCAAGCTCAAGCACGCCCGAAACGCTGTCGGAATGAAGCAGCTCGAGGCTGTCTCCCGCGGCCGCGCGCAGCTTTTTAAACAGCTCACGGTCGGAGTAGACAAGCACCCGCGAAACAGCCTTGTCCGCCTCGAACAGCGCTGTCACCTGCGGGGAGGCGCCTCTCGTATCGAGCCTGAACCTTATGCCGGTAATATCGCAAGGGTCCGTCCCGGCAAGCACGACACGCAGGTTTTCGGGGATAAGCCTGTTCACTTTCGCGGAGAACCTTCTCGCGTCCACTCTGCCGCCCTCGGAATACAGCAGCGCCGCGAAAACGTCGTTGTCCGCGCTCACGCCGATATCCCACCGTTCCCGGATACGCCGAGCGCTTTCTTCAAAGCCGCTCCGCGCTACCGAGATCAGCGCTTCGGGGGAAAGCTTGTTGAACAGTATCGGATATCCGGTGGCGAGCCTGCTCACGAAAGCCGCCGGGAAATAAGCGCTGCCGCTCAGCGGGTCTGTCTCGGAGCCGAGCGCCTTTATGACGGTCTGCCGCGGTATGAACGAGCAGTTCACCGCGGACGGGCTGTCGTACAGTTCACGCCCCACATTCGTCGTAAAAATGATAATCGTATCCTCAAAGGAAGCCTCACCGCCCGTTCTCTCCGCAAGCTCGACAAGCTCCCTGCTGAGATTGCTGCTTTCATTGATGTTGCCGGACAGGCAGGCATCTGTAAGCCTCCCCTCATCGAGCATCTGGTAGAACATCATTATAACGTTGGGGTGGGCTTTCTCGACCTCGTCGATTACAAGTATGTTCACAGGGTCGTTTATCACCGCCATTGTGAGCTTGCCCGGCTGGCTGTTCTTATAGAACGAGGCTATGCCTATAAGTCCCTCATGGGACTGCTGAGCAGAGTAATCGGTCATCGAAAAGAACAGCGGTTCCTTTCCGAAGAGTATCCTCGCGGCGGTCTTTGCCATGAACGTTTTTCCGCAGCCCGGAGCTCCCGCAAAAGTGAATATCGCTCTCGGACGCTTCCTTGAGCTGTCGCTGTCGGGGCTGACATAGGCGTTGAACAGCCCGTCGCAGAACTCGTCAACCGAATGATCCTGACCCTTGATACACTTGTGCAGCTCATGACGCAGCTCGCTTATACGCCTTGCCGTCTCGCCGAGACTGCGCTTTCTTTGCTTTACTTCTTCGTCGTCCGGCAGGTCGGGGCTGTCGTCGGGCTTCGCGTCAAATATGGCGGCAAGAGCGGCCTCCACAGCGCCGTCGCCGGTTTTTTCCCTGCTTCTCCTGCGCTTCTTTGAAGACAACAGAGCTTTCAGCTCCTCATCGAGCTGTTCCTTGCTGTGTCCGCAGTCTTTCTCTTCCTGCCCGTTCAGTATGTCCTCCAGCTTCTTCCGGAATATTCCCGAGACCTGCTCACTGCTCCCGCCGACCAGCACGCTGTACAGGCTGTATACCGTGAATTCGCCGTTGTGCTTGATCGCCGCCATGAACTGCCGGTAGCCGTCCACCGCGTAGCTGTTATAGCCGCGCTCCGCCGCGAACCTGTCAAGCTCCTCAAAGCCGGAGCTCTCTCCGGTGCCGACGGAGAGGCCGGAGTTCACTCTCACCGGGTCCGACCATACCTGCGAATCCGGATCATAAAGCCTCAGATACGTCGGGGCTTCTTCATCTTCGGGTTCTGAGAACATCAGCGCCTCGACCGTGATGTACTTCACCGCCAGCACATTGCCGTTGATGAACACCGCACTGTTTATCATCACGTCCTTCTCAGGACACACGAAGCTGCTGCTGTTCATGTACAGGTCGGTGATACATATATGCTGACCTACCGGGCTGTAGTCGATATTCGTGATAACGGCGGCATATCTGCCGCTGTAGGACAGAGCCACCCCGTCGGCGCCTGCCAGATGCTCATACCATACCGCCTCGGCTACCTGCGGCTCGGCGGCTCTGCATTTCGGGAACAGCACCCTGCGCAAAGCAAGTATCTCCCTGCGCTTTCCGATATCCGGGAACAGCATCATACGGCTGACAATTCGCGCCTTCGAGCTGAATGTACCTGTCCCGAGCAGCTTTTCGCGCATATCCGCGTACTTCTCGGTATATTTTTTCAGGTCCTCCGAGCGTTCTGCCTTGCCGAACTGGTATTCTCCTGTATCCTTCAGAGAGAACGACACAACGCTTATCTGATCGCCGCAAAGGTAGCTGAAAGCCGCGATGACGCGTTCCTTCTCCGTATCTGTCACGATACTTACCTGATCATCGGCGCCAAAGAACCGGTACTCACGGACATGATCCCCGTCTGTCTTCTCTATGCGCAGATGCAGCGGTGTAAAGGGCGAATATTTATCCGGGAACGCGTAGACCCTGATACCGCCGCTCTCATACACAAAGGCATCATAGCTGCGCTTTACGGCTTCGCCGCCGTCATCACGCAGGAACTCCGCGCTTGCGGGTATGCCTTCCGGGCCCCATTCTATGCCCGCTGTCATCTCCTCCGCCTCATCACTGCCGAATTCGCAGATCGTTGTCTTATCTTCAATGTCGCAGATACGGTGTATGCCGCTGCCGAACATGATATACAGCACTATGCGGCCGTCCTTCCTGCCAAGCCGCAGAGCCGGCAGGGAGTACGTCGCGTCGGGGTCGCCGGCAAGAGTGTCCGGAGCGCAGTTCAGGTCCTCGGAGACCTCGTAGGAAAACAGGCATTTTCCGGAGGCATCTATCAGCTTCTTCTGCCTGCTTACCGCTTTGCTCCCGCCTGAAATGTCCGTCAGCACGGTGTTCAGGTCGGTGTCGTCGATAAGACCGTTCTTCCACCTGAAAAGAGCGTAATTGTACAGCGAAAGATCGTGGCGCGGGAATACGCGCAGCGCCTCGTTCCAGCATTTTGCGGCTTCCCCGGCAAGTCCGAGGTCGAGCAGGCTCAGTGCGCGATTATTGAGCGAATCCGCCGGCTCGAACAGACTGTCGCGGACTGCGCGTCCGATATCCGGGTCGCCCGTGATCTCACCGAGCTTCTCGAGTATGAGATCCTCGCCGGGTCTGTCGGCGGGGTCAAGGCTCAGGCAGGCCTTTATCAGCTTAAGCATCGCGTCCGGTATCCCGGCTGTATCAGGCAGCCTGCTCAATATCCTGCGGACGTTGCTGCCGTTCTTCCATGTATCTTTTCCGAGGTACATCTCCAGCACGGTCACAGCCCACGAAAATATATCGGAAGCGGGCGTAAGAGCGGTAAAGCTGTCCGCTATCCCGCAGACTATGGCTTTGTGCTCCGGCGACATATACCGCTCGGTCGTAGGATAAGAGGTCACGGCGGTGCTGCCGAAGTCCGTTATCTTGGCGGTGCCGTCCTCGGTCAGCATTATGTTGCGCGGCTTTATGTCCTTGTGTACTACCTTGTGGCGGCAGTTGTGCGCATAGCAGAGGCCTTT
>CAMVBT010000141.1 GCA_947165805.1 uncultured Clostridia bacterium | reverse complement strand
AACCTGCATAACATCGAGTGGTATGACCACGATAACATCAAGCAGCTTGAAAAATACCTATTTGTGCATTTTATTGCTGTTATTAAGTTACGACAATTTACGTACAATTATATTTTTAAACAAAATAACAGCTCCGGACTATGTCGAAGGTTTCTTTTTGCGCCGCATCCGTGCGAGCCTTTGAAAACCTCTTTATGGCATCCTGCCATAAAATCCGGAGCTGTCTTGTTTATTCTTTTGTAAGATTTTTGTTATATAAACTTATTACGCTATCGACCAGTTCTGACCCTCTGTCTGCAGTCTCGCCATTTGTGCGAATATCCCGTTTTTTTGCAGCAGCTCATCGGGCGTACCCTGCTCGGCGACTACGCCGTCCGACAGCACAACTATTTTGTCAGCGCCTGCGACTGTACGCATACGGTGGGCTATTACCATAACGGTCTTGTCCTTGATGAGCCGAGAGAGTGCAGCCTGCACCTTAGTCTCGTTATCGACATCGAGGGACGCGGTAGCCTCGTCGAGCAGGATTATCGGTGCATCTTTCAGGAAAGCACGGGCAATGGAGATACGCTGGCGTTCACCGCCCGAAAGCTCGCTGCCGTTTTCGCCTATAAGCGTGTTGTAGCCGTCGGGGAGCTTAGACACAAACTCATCGCAGTTCGCAAGCTTTGCCGCGTTAATGATCTCCTCGTCAGTGGCGTCCTTTCTGCCGATACGGATATTCTCCATGACGCTCTGGTTGAACAGAGTAACGTCCTGAAATACGATAGAATACGCGGAGAACAGTGTCTCGGGGTCAACTCCCGAAATATCCATACCGCCGAGCTTTATCGTGCCGCCGGTCACGTCCCAGAACCTTGCCGCAAGCCGCGAAACTGTAGTCTTTCCGCCGCCCGACGGACCAATCAGCGCAGTTACCTCGCCCTGTTTTGCGGTGAACGAAACATCTTTGAGAACTGCCGTATCGTCGGAATATGAGAATGAAACGTGGTCAAATTCGATGTCGTAGCCGTCGTTTGTCATTTTCTCCGTACCAGTCTGAATATCGTGTGAAAGCACCTCATCAAGCCGCTCACACTGTACCGTGCAGGCGATGATCGCGGCGAAATTCTGGAGCGTTATGTTCATTGGGTCATACAGTCTCGCAACTAGCATCAGGAACATAAAGAATGTCAGCAGGTCAATCTCGCCCGACGCGAACAGTGCACCGCCCACAAGCGCTGTTGTTGCAATACCGAGCTTCAGAACTATAGCTGCGGAGTTCACGAATACCGCAAGCTTAAGCTCTGTAAACAGCGCCTGCTTTTCGACATTTCTGATTTTCGTTTCAAGACCGCTCATATACCTGTCCTGCGCATTGTTTGCACGCAGATCGCGCACCGATTCAAGGCATTCCTGTATGCCGTCGGAAAGCTCCATTTTAACACCGTTGTTTTTTCTGACCGCTTTTTTCTGCGCATTTGCAGACAACCATATCAACAGGAATGACGCGGGAATTACCCAGAAGCTTGCGAGCACCATTCTCCAGTCGAAGAAAAAGAACATACTCACCCCGACGATCGCCGTTGAGATCAGAGCGCCGATAAGCTCCGGTATCCAGTGGCTCGACGCTGTCTCGATCATCGCGCAGTCGGACATTATGGTGGTCGTCAGGTCGGACAGGTCTTTCTTCCCGAAGAACGACAGCGGAAGCTTGCGAAGCCGTTCCGCAAGTGCTGTCCGGCGCACTCCGCTCTCCTTGTAGGTTGAGAGGAATGTCGCGTTGTACTGAATGAAATTTGTGATATAGATCAAAATGAGAACAGAAACGCCGCCGATCACATAGACAGGTATGCGTTCGGTTCTGAGTCCCTCACCGAGCATATCGGAAATAAGCAGATATAAAATTCCGGCCGAAGCCATAAGCACGATGTTCGTCACCGTGACGCTTATGCAAGCTTTCACCATATCCACAGCGCCCTCGCGTGAGAGCGCGAATTTATGCTGTAATTTTTCGATCATCACGCCATTACCCTCCATTCCGCCGAACGGGTGTATTCATCATACATCTGCGCATACGTCCCGCCCTTTGCCATAAGCTCATCATGGCTGCCGCTCTCAGAAACCGAACCGTTTTCGAGAACGTATATGCAGTCCGCGTTCTTCACTGTGCTCAGTCTGTGTGCTATCATTATAAGCGTTTTACCCTTTGCGAGAACTTCAAATGCAGCCTGCACCTTCGTTTCGTTGTCGGGGTCAGCAAACGCTGTAGCTTCATCGAGAATGATGACCGGCGCGTTTTTCAGTATCGCGCGGGCAATTGAAATTCGCTGCTGCTCACCGCCGGAAAGATATGTACCCTTCGTACCGATGACCGTATTCACCCCGTCGGGCAGCTTCGCGATAATGTCGCCGCACTGCGCCTGTTCGAGCGCCGCGAGCACCTCGGCTGTCGATGCGTCCGGACGTGCGAGCCGGACATTTTCAAGTATCGACGCTTTGAGCAGTCTGCTGTCCTGGAACACGAATGAGACCTGCTGCATGAGCTTCTGCTGCGGGATATTACGGATATCAGCGCCGCCTATCTTTATAGAGCCTTCGGTCACATCGAAGAACCTCGCAATAAGCTCTGCTGTCGTGGTCTTGCCGCCGCCGGACGGACCCACGAGCGCGATGTGCTCGCCCGCGTCTATTCTGATGTTCAGACCGTGTACCGCGTCGTCAGCAGCGTCCTTGTAGCGGTAGCTGACACCTGTCAGCTCCACGGAATTGTCGGCAGGTATTTCCTCGTTTTGCGAAGCGGATAGCGGCGAAATATCAAGTATCGTGTCAATGCGTTTCAGCGCGTCCTTGACCACCATTTCCTGCTCGCCGGAGTAGGCTATCTTCGTGAGCGTGACCGTGAACAGCGGTGTCACGATTATGTAGTACATTATGTTCAGTATCAGCTCGTTTGTTATCCCGTTGCCTGCGAACAGATATGCCGCCAGCACGATGAAGGCAAACACGGCATTGATGCAGGTCATGTACGCCGCCATTTTCGGACGCAGCATCAGCGTGTAGTCTGTTGCCCACTTGCCGTAGCTGTCGATCGCGGTCTTGAAGCGGCGGAACGAGTGTACCGACTGCCCGAAGACTTTCACCACCGGAATACCGCGGACATACTCGGTAGCCTCGCTGCTCATGGTGTCGAGGGCGTTCTGATACTCCGCCATTTTCTCCTGCATACCCTTGCCCATCATAGACATCATAAATGCAAATCCGATTATCGCGGGAATAACGCAGATAAGCCCGATACGCCAGTCGAATATCAGCAGCAGTGCCGCAAGCCCTATCGGAGTAGCTGCCGCGACCGCTTTATCCGGCAGATTGTGGGCGATGAATGTTTCGGTGGCTGCCGTGGAATCACTCACCGTGCGCCGTATCTTTCCGGTGCCGTCTTCATCGAAAACTCCCAGCGGCAGCGTTAGGATCCTGCGCATAATAGTGCTTCGCATATTCGCCTGAACGCGGAATGCCGCGATATGCGTACACATCAGCGCACCGATATACACGAGCAGCGAGCCTACCGTCCACGCCACCGCCGTCCACGCGATCGGCGCAATTCCCGCAGGGTCTTCGTCCATTACCGCGATGCGTATTATCCGCCACAGGTCGCAGAACGGCACCAGCGCCATAAACGCACTTGCTGCGGCAAGTATACGCCCGACGGTTATCAGATGTCGGTGACCTCCCGCGTAGTCGTTGATGATCTTCATAAAATTTGTGTCTTTTTCGGTTTTCAATTTTGTCCCTCCTGTTTTATCTATATTATTCGGTTCCTTTACAGAATTACCGACAGTCCAGTAGTCGCTTATTTCCTTGAAGCACTACGTTAGCGTATGCTAACTATTATACTACATATTCCATCGTTTGTCAATGTTTTGGTGTATATTTCTTTAATACTTCGCTTCAGTGTTTATCATATATAAACAATGATCCCCCGCATCTAACGACAGGACGTCGTAAAGAAGGTTTCCAAAGACGCGCATGGAGGCGCGTATAAAAGAAACCTTCGAAAGGTGGGGGATCACGCTTTTATGGCTTCATAGAATTCTTTAAAACTATTCGCATTATTGCACAGGAGTTATCCAAAGCGGATTGAAGAACTCATAGCATCCTTCGTATTTGTAATCCGCGATCTTTGCGGAATTATAAACTATCGGCTGCATCATGCCGGTGAGCGGTATATCAAGGAATTGCTCCTGATCCTGTGCTACAAGATACTTGAATATCTCAATAAGACGAGTTTCATCATTTATAGTCTTGAACTCATGCACCATATCCATAAATTTTTCCGAATCTTCAAGAAGCGGGAGCGACACGCCCTGCGCCATATACTCTATTGCGCCGAACCATTGTGTCGGGCTTGCGTAATCATAATAAGTTTCCTGAAGGGTAAGGTCAAACGCGGAGGGGTCATAGAAGCTCTGGAACCAATCATTGGTCTCCATTTCCTTTATTTCCATATTCATTCCGACTTCGCCAACCATATCCTTTATAAGAAGCGCGATCGTACTGTTTTCAACGCTGCCTGAGGGTATCGTGCATACGAATGACAGCGGTTTGCCGTCCTTATCTCTTATGCCGTCATTGTCGGTATCCTTCCAGCCGGCATCATCAAGCAGCTTTGCAGCTTTGTCGGCATCATACGAATAGCTTATTTTCGGGCATTCATCTTCATAGAGTGAGCCGGGTGTAAGAACTGTATCGGCGACGGGCTCATAACCATACGACATACCCTCTGAGATCGTATCCTTGTTTATTGAGAGAGCGATCGCCTCGCGGATCTTTTTATCTCCTAAGATACCGTTGAAATTGAGTGTAAGGTTTCTCGATGTAGCCGGTATCGGTGACATTTTGCAGCCCATACCTTCGAGAGAAAGAAACTGTGTGTATTGATCGTAGCTCAGTTCGGAAGCTCCGTATAAAAGATCGATCTCTCCGTTTTTAAGCGCCTGAGAGCGTGATGTCTGATCGGGAATGTATTTTGATACAACTTCATCATAATACGGTTTGCCGTCCCAGTAATCCTCGTTACGGACAAAGCGTGTGTACTCACCTTTGACATACTCATCATATATATACGGTCCGGTCCCTACAGGCTTGACTTCCTTGCCCTCGTTTTTGGCTTCGATCTGTTTGGGTGATACCATCACCATAACGTCTGTCCAGCAAAGATCGGTCATCAGTCCATAATACGGAGCGTCGTAGCTTAATACGACAGTGCTTTCATCGGGACAATCGATATTTTTTACTGTGCCTATCGTTGGCAGAGAATAAGAAGCAGGTGAGTTCTGCATATCGATAAAATTGGCTTTTACCGCTTCGGAATTGAAACTCTCTCCATCGTGGAACTTAATGCCCTTGCGAAGATTGAGTGTCAGTGTGCAGCCGTCCTCACTGATATTCCAGCTTTCCGCGAGTCTCGGAATTATCTCTCCGTTTTTGTATGTCACAAGGGTGTCATAGCAAACACGGCTCAGTGTATATGCAGCAGGCACCATCTGCAAAGGATAAAGGCAATCCGTTTCTCCTATGGAAGCGATATTAAGCACTTTCTTTCCATTGTTTGCCGATACAGCCGTTCCGGCATCATTTGCGGCTGTGCCGCCGGCAGATCCGGAATTACCGCACGCCGCAAGTGACAAGCATAATCCTGCACAAGCGAGCAGCGACATAAATTTTCTTATCATTTCATTTTCCTCCTGAAAAAATTTTATTGAACGGACTCATGTATTATCGGTCCGTGTTCAATCTCAAACATCCGGCTGCACAGTCGTGAAGCAGCACTGAGATCATGGGTTATAAGCATATATGAACATCCGTGATCATTTTTATACTCAGCCAGAAGATCAAGGATCGACTCGGTCGTTATAAGATCGAGACCGGCGGTAACTTCATCGAGTACAAGGAATTTCGGTCTTACCGCAAGAGCACGCAGTAATCCGAGACGGCGCTGTTCGCCGCCGGATAACGCTCTTACCGGTACCGATAACAGATTATTGGACAGCCCCATTTGTACCATAAGCCGCAGGATAGTTTCATAGCGTTCGGACTTTTTCATTGATGTAAGATTACACAGCGCTTCCTCGGCGTTCTGCATTACACTGCGGGAGGGGCTTAAAGTTCCTTTCTCATCCTGAAAAGCCGCCTGGATCTCAGTACGGCATCGCCGCCAGCGATTGCCTCTCCATTTCGATGTATCTTCACCGTCAAACAGTATTTTACCCGAACTCGGCTTTTCAAGCCCTATAATGAGCCTTGCAAGCGTGCTTTTACCGCTCCCGCTTTCACCCATAACAGCTATGCTCTCTCCGCTTTTCCATTCCAGCGAAACATTATCGAGTGCCTTGAACAGATTTCCGTTTGTGTCGTAATAAGTCCGGGAAACATCTTTTACCGTAATTGTTTCCATTCGGCATTCTCCCTTCTGCTGCGTTCCGCCGCATTCACAAAAGCCTTTGTCCACGGGTGCTGCGGAGCTCTGAAAAGCAGCCCGGTCTCCTTACTTTCGACGATTCTGCCATGCTCCATAACACAGACCGATGAACACAATGAGACTATGGCTTCGGCATCATGTGAAATGAACAATAT
>CAMVBT010000140.1 GCA_947165805.1 uncultured Clostridia bacterium | reverse complement strand
GAGACCGGGCGGAAAGCGATAGATTTCCTGATCGAGAAGTCCATGGGCAGACAGAACCTCGAGCTCGATTTCTTCGGCGGTGAGCCTCTCATGGCGTGGGAGACCGTCAAGGCGACCGTTGACTACGCCCGCAGCGTCGAGAAGCAGCACGGCAAGAACTTCCGCTTCACGATCACGACGAACGGTATGCTGCTGGACGACGAGAAGATCGACTACATCAACCGCGAGATGTCCAACTGCGTGCTCTCGCTGGACGGCAGGAAGGAAGTCAACGACGATATCCGCGTCACGCCAAACGGCAAGGGCTGCTACGATATCATAGTGCCGAAATACAAGAAGCTGGTCGGGGGCAGAGTCAACGAGGGACGCACCGACTACTATGTGAGAGGGACTTTCACAAAGTACAACCTCGACTTTTCCGAGGACGTCAAGCATATCGCGGGGCTGGGCTTTTATCAGCTCTCCGTGGAGCCGGTGTCCGCGCCGTCCGACAAGCCGTGGGCTATCACCGAGGACGACCTGCCCGCGATATACGAGCAGTACGACAGGCTGTACGAGATAATGGCGGACAGCGTGGAAAAGACCGGAAAGAAGCCGTTCAACTTCTTCCATTATATGATAGACCTCAATCAGGGACCCTGCGCGGTCAAGAGACTGCGGGGCTGCGGCTGCGGGAACGAGTATGTAGCGGTGACGCCGGACGGAGATATTTACCCCTGTCACCAATTTGTCGGTATCGACGAGTGGAAAATGGGTAACATATATACGGGCGACGTTGACCCGAAGATAGCGGAATATTTCGCAAAGACGCATATTTACAGCAAGCAGGGCTGTTCGGACTGCTGGGCGCGGTTCTACTGCTCCGGCGGCTGCAACGCCAACGGCTTCATCTATGAGGGCGATGTGCGCACCCCGCACAAGATACAGTGCGCCATGATGAAAAAGCGCGTGGAATGCGGCATAGCCCTCGGCGTGAAGCTCGGAGAGCGCGCCGCGGACGAGAGCACCGCTACCCCGGGATGCTGACATTATCATCACATTCTTTCATATTCTTTCACATTCGGACTGCCTTTCTTTTTCATAATTTATCCCGTTCCGTAAATATACGGTCACATGGTTTTCACAATTGGGGTGTAATATAATAAGCGAAGCAGGAGAAAGATACCTCCCGAAATACATAATACCGCATGACGGAAGAAAGGATGTTGCTCTATGGAACAGAATTACAACTACAACGGTTATAACAGTGAGTATGACAATAACAACAATAACGGCTACGACGCGGGCGCGAACGGCACTTATGTCTATGCGCAGCCGGTAATGCCCCAGGCTCAGCCGAAGAAGAACCATAAGTTCGCAAAGGCCGCGGCTCTGGTTGCTGCGGTGGCTGTGATCGCGGGCGGCGCGGGCTTCGGCGGAGCGTATTTCGCGAATCGCGTGATAGGCACCGACTCCGGCAGGATCACGGCGACGTACAGCACACCGTCGGGCTCCGACGGCGGCTCTAAGAACACCGACCCGTCGGTATCGTCGGCTATCGCGGCGATATCCGAGTCCGGCAGCGGCAATACGGCGGCGGCAAAGGTGAACGCCTCGAGCGTCGTACCTACCGGCACGAACGGTCAGTACACGCTCCCCGAGCTGTATGAAGCCGTCAACGACACGATAGTGCTCGTGAAGGTATATCAGGATACATCGGCTTCGTATGACTACTACGATTACTTCTTCGGCTACGGCGGGGACAGCGGGAGCAAGAGCTCCGAGCCGATATATACCGGCTACGGCAGCGGCATAGTCTTCACCGAGGACGGATATATCCTCACCAATGCCCATGTCGTTGAAAATGCGACAAAGCTTGTCGTAGAGGTCAACGACTACAACGACCCGGACGTCACACACGAGTATGAGGCAAAGGTCATCGGCTCCGACGAGTCCACGGATATCGCGGTCATCAAGATCGAGCGTGACGAGGCCTTCCTTGCCGCGAAGATAGGCGACAGCTCCAGCCTGCGCGTGGGTGAGCAGATAGCCGTCATAGGCAACCCCGGCATCACAGCCGACATAATGTTCGCGCATACCATGACCACGGGCATCGTTTCCGGTCTCGACGTTGAGTGCCTCAACGAGAGCGGCTACAGCATCAGCCTTATCCAGACCGACGCGGCTATCAACAGCGGCAACTCCGGCGGCGGTATGTTCGATATGTACGGCAACGTAGTGGGTGTGGTAAACTCCAAGATAGTAGCCACCACCTATGAAGGCATAGGCTTTGCGCTGACGATAGACGAAGCCAAGCCGATAATGGAAGACCTGCTCAACTACGGCTATGTCAAGAGCCGTCCGGTCCTCGGCATCACGACCATCGAGCTTTCCGAATACAAGGCAAAGCTCTACAAGACGAAGCTGTCGAAGGGTATGCTGGTAGCTTCCATAAGTGAAAATGCTCCCGTATCGAAGAGCGGCCTCAGTGTCGGCGATATAATCACCAAAGTGAACGGCAAGAATGTTTCGAGCCTTATGGACGTGCAGTCCATACTGAGCAAGTTCAGGGTAGGCGATACCGTCACGGTGACGGTAGCCCGCGAGAACGGTCTCGGCGGCGTTGACAGCGTGGATATCGACATAGAGCTTACCGAAAGCACCAAGGACTGATACAGGAAAAAGTAAAAAAGCATGACGGACACCGGCACAGCGCAGACTGTGCCGGTGTTTTTGCGCCGTGATGTAAAAAATGCCCTAAAAAGGATAAAATTCCCTTGATTTTGTGTTTATTTTAACCTTGCCTTGAGGTGTGAAATGTGCTATAATGTTACCGTATAGGTATGTCCGCGGGAAAGGAGCTCTTATGAAATATCTTCTCTGTTATACGGAACGCTATGACAACGGCGATAATATGAAGGTCGAGAGCGAGGACTTTGACGACTTTGCGGACGCTGTGATGAGATATACCCTCATGTGCGGCGGACGGGATCATGTCGTGCTTGCCGAAACGGACAGCGGTACAATAATCACACAGTTCTCAAGAGAGAGAAGCGATGAATCGGGCAGTGTGCCCGCAGTATTCATCAAATAAGGCTTTAAGCCGGGAAAGGAGATTTTCGCTTCACCCGTCCCGGGGAGGCAGAAAACAAGGAGGACAACATGGAAGAAACAGAAAAGCAGACGGCAGAGACCGGTACGGCACTGTCGGAGAAAGAAAAGAACAGCGGCTACATCAGGACGATAGCGGGACTGGGCGTGCTTACGGCGATAGTCGTAGTGCTCCAGCTCATGTCGTCGGTCATACACTTCGGACCGTTCAGCATCACGCTGGCGCTGACGCCGATTATCGTGGGCGGCGCGCTTTACGGTCTCAAGGGCGGCGCGTGGCTCGGACTTGTAATGGGCATCACGGTACTGCTGAGCGGTGACGCCGCGGCGTTCCTCACGGTGAACGTACCCGGCACCATAATCATAGTGCTGTGCAAGAGCACGATAGCGGGACTTCTCGCGAGTCTGGTGTACAAGCTGATCGAAAAGAACAATATCTATGTGGCGGTCATCGCTGCCGGCATAGTTGCGCCGCTGGTGAACACGGGACTTTTCGTGGTCGGCTGCATGGTATTCTTCATAGACACCATAACCGAGTGGGCAGGTCAGGTGCCGGCTCTCGAATTCATCATCACCGGCATGGTCGGAATGAACTTCATCGTCGAGCTTTTTGTGAACATGGCGCTGAGTGCCGTTACGGTAACACTCATCGGCTATTCCAAGAAGATGCTTGGCAGCCGCTGATACGTCGGCGCGAAGCGGACCGCGGACTGCCGCGTCAGGCAATGAAAGTTTTTGAAAGGGGTCCGGAGAAAGCTTCTGGATAAGCTTTCCCCGGAACTCAAGCGGAGCGACTGTTTAAATGGAATATTTTCTGAACACGGCGCGGCAGCTGCGGGAATACAGAGCGGCGGCTGCGGCACCGGGCGGTATGCCCGTCATGGTGACGGGTCTGTCGCATATACACAAGGCGCATTTTCTCGCGGCGCTCGCCATGGAGCCGGAGTACAGGCTCCCGCTCATCGTCATCTGTGACACCGAGGGCGAGGGTACGCGGCTGTGCGCCGATATAAATACAATGACGGGTGAGGAGACGGCGTTCTCCTATCCGGCTAAAGACCTGATACTCGGCGATGTTGACGCGGTCTCCCGCGAATACGAACATCGCCGTATCGGCATTTTATCGAGAATGGTCTCGGGCAGGGCGCCCATAGTCTGCGCCACCCCGGAGGCCGCCGCGCAGATCACCATACCGCGGCGCATACTCACGAAACGCACTATAACGATAAACACCGGCGATGCCATATCGCTGCCGGAGGTCACCGCCGCGCTCACCGAGGCGGGTTATTCGCGCTGCGACCAGATCGAGGGAGTTTCCCAGTTCTCGGTCAGGGGCGCGATACTTGACATATATCCCGTGAATTTCGGTGCGCCCGTGCGCATAGAGCTTTGGGGCGACGACGTGGACAGTATTTCCGTGTTCGATACAGAGACCCAGCGCCGCATAGACACCATAAAGAGCATAGATGTAGCTCCGGCGCTCGAAACGCTGTTCCTCGACGGTGCTCAGATATGCGAGAAGCTGCGCGCCCTGCTGCCGAAGATAAGAGGCAAGCGCGCAGCTGACGTCAAAGCCCGCATACAGCAGGACATAGAGAACACCGAAGCCGGTGTCTGCTGCGCCAACACGGACAGATACCTGCCCGTCTGCTACGACGAGGAGGAAACGCTGTTCGATTACGCGGACAATGTGATCGTATGCGAGAACACCGCCTGCAGCGAGAGCTTCAAGGCGGCGTTCACGCAGCATACCGAGGATATAAAGCTGCTGTTCGAGGACGGCATACTCTGCAAGGGGCTCGACCGCTATATGCTGACCCGCGCCGAGTATCAGGCGGCCTGCGAGAAGCGTGCAAGCGCGTACTTCGACAACTTCATGCGCGGCGGAGACCTGCGGCTCTCGCAGCTGATGAGCGTTTCAGCGGGGCAGGTGGCTTCGTGGAGCGGCGAGTACAGAGTGCTGACAGACGAGCTGAAGAATTACCTCGCGGAGAATTTCAGCGTCATAGTCATGGCGGGTACGGAAAAGGCCGCCAAGGTGCTTGCCGACGATCTCCGCGGCGACGGATTTCCCGCGGACTACGCGAGCGATCCGAAGAAGCTCTACGCCAAGCGCGTATATATAACGCCCGGAGTCCTTACCTCGGGCTACAGCTACCCGGAGGCGCGCCTCGCTGCCATATCCCACACCACCGTGACATTACAGACCCGCGAGGCACCGACAAAACGCAAAAAAGCAGAGATCATCAACTCGCTGAACGATATCTCGGTCGGCGATCTTGTTGTGCATAACAGCTACGGCATCGGCGTGTTCGAGGGAGTGCAGAAGCTCACCGAGGAGCGCGTCAGCAAGGACTATATCAAGATAAGATACGCCGGTACGGACGTTCTCTACGTCCCCGTCACGCAGCTCGACCTGATATCCCGCTATATCGGAACAGGCGACCAGAGCACGGTCAAGCTGTCGAAGATGAATACCGACACATGGCAGAAGACCAAGACCCGTGCCAAGGCTGCGGCAAAGGAAATGGCAGCGGAGTTCATCGAGCTGTACGCCAAGCGTATGCGCACCAAGGGCTACGCCTTCGACCCGGACGGCACCGAGCAGTATGAGTTCGAGAACCATTTCAGCTACGTCGAGACCGACGACCAGCTGCGCTGCATAGGCGAGATAAAGCAGGACATGGAGGCCGACAAGCCCATGGAACGCCTGCTGTGCGGAGATGTGGGCTTCGGCAAGACCGAGGTCGCTCTGCGCGCGGCGTTCAAGTGCATAATGAGCGGCAAGCAGTGTGCGCTGCTCTGCCCGACGACGGTGCTCGCTTGGCAGCACTACCAGACCGTCGTGAAGCGCATGGACGGCTTCGGCATAGACATCGAGCTGCTGTCGCGCTTCCGTACGCAGAAGGAGATAAAGGCGGCGATAGAGAAGATGAAGCGCGGTTCCTGCGATATCGTCATAGGCACACACAGGCTCGTGCAGGACGATATAGCGTTCAAGGACCTCGGACTCGTGATAATCGACGAGGAGCAGCGCTTCGGAGTCGCCCACAAGGACAAGTTCAAGCAGATGTTCGCGGGAGTGGACATACTGACGCTTTCCGCGACGCCGATACCCCGCACCCTGAATATGGCGATGTCCGGCATACGCGACATGAGCGTCATAGAGACGCCCCCGCAGGACAGACAGCCCGTTACCACCTACGTCATCGAGCATAACGAGGGAGTTATCGCGCAGGCTATAAACAAGGAGCTGCGCAGGAACGGACAGGTCTACTATATACACAACCGCATAGAGTCGATAGTGCAGTGCGCCACCGACCTGCACAAGGCCGTCCCCGAAGCCCGCATAGGCATAGCCCACGGGCGCATGGAGGAGGACGAGCTTTTGGAGGTGTGGAGAAAGCTGCTCGAGCACGAGATAGATGTGCTCGTCTGCACTACGCTGATAGAAACGGGCGTTGACGTGCCGAACTGCAACACCCTGATAATCGAGAATGCCGACTGCATGGGCCTCGCGCAGCTCCACCAGCTCCGCGGGCGCGTCGGAAGAACGAACAGAAGGGCGTTCGCGTACTTCACGTTCCGCAGGGGCAAGGAGCTCAGCGAAACGGCTTCCAAGCGCCTT
>CAMVBT010000139.1 GCA_947165805.1 uncultured Clostridia bacterium | reverse complement strand
ATTTCCCGTGGCCGCGAGCGCGGTCAGCAGTTTTATCTCTTCCCCCGCGGGCAGGTCGGTGTATTCGGCCTTTGTATCCCTCTGCGTCACCGGCAGGAGATTAAAGGATATGTTTTTTATCACGGGCAGCGCGTCATATTCGCCGCCGACGGGTGTAAATCTTATGAAATACGCGTCATGTCCTGCTATCGCGCAGTTCTGATGCCGGCTGCCGAGGCTGAACACTATCCTTCCGGAGAAAAGGAAGCTGTATGTCTCGTCTATACGCTTCACACGCTTCCAGTTGAGCCCGTCGAAATACTCCATTTCCATATCCACGAGCCTTATGAAGCTGTCGGGATCGGTGATGGGATTTCTCTCCATACCGTCCTCACTGGTCACCTCAAAGCGCAGCGTATGCACTTCCTTCACGGCCAGCGGCTTGTCGAAGCCGATATAGAACACTCCCTTGTCCTTCTTCGCGAACGGCAGTATATGCAGGTTGCCGCCGAAGTAGAACTGGTCGCGTCCTATAACGTTCAGGTCGTCGCCGTAATCGCAGACGCAGACATCTATCGAGGAAGCCGATATGTATGTGCGCCTGTCCGCCTCGAAGCAGATATCTCCGGCGTAGAGCCTTGTACCCTTCACCGCCGTGATGTCGTTCTCATAGAGCACGGAAACGTCGGTGACCGAAGGCACCTTGGTGCGTCTTTCGAGACCGAGGAGCTTCAGGTATTTCCTGATGTTCTCGGCTCCGATCTTGTTTATGTAATACTGCTGGCTCTCTTTCAGCCACGCGAACATCTCCAGCATGGTGATGCCCGGGTCGTGATAGTTGAAATCCGTCCATTCGGGGTATATGCTGACGATCATATTCCTCGCCCTGTCGAGTATATCGTCGAAGTATTCGTCGTCAAGGTTTATATCGGGTAACAAGCTGTCACCTCCCGGTCCCGTTATTTATTCCCGCTATCCTACGGTAACGGTTATGTCGTGCTCGCCGTTTTCCGGCAGCACATAGCTGTACTGCTTTATCGTGTCGCTGTCTACTTCCTTGAGCCCGCCCGTGCCCGAAACGTACATCGTGATATACAGATTGCGTATGTAGACCACATTCTTCAGCCGGAGCAGAGCGCTTCTGATCTGCTGCTCGTTGGGTATCATTCCGAGGCGCCATACATTGTCGCCGTCCGTCCCGGAGAAGGACGCGAAGTAATCCGCGAGGCACTGCTCCACCCGCTTTTTCAGCTCGAAGATGCCGTTGAGCTCGTTCGTCTTTATCTCCGCTCTGACATTTATCCTCACCAGCGTAGGCTCGGTGACGTACAGTCTGTCTTCCGCGACTATGTTTCCCGGCAGTCTGCCGCGGAGATATTCCTTTATATCCGTTCTTATCCTGCTGAACTCGGAATGTTCCTTCTTCAGCACTACCAGAGTCACAGCGCCGCGCTCTCTGCTGCCGGAAGCGTTCCTTCCGCTGACACAGCGCAGCTTTCTGATATTTCTTGAGGCGTTGAAGGTCAGGCTCTCGAGATCGCGCGCCGTCACGGCCTTGCCCTGTGTGCGGAGCATCACGGCGCTGCGCCGCATGGCCTCATACACCGTCTCGGCATCACAGCCGCCGTAGAACCGCTTGGAGTTATCCACTCCCGAAACGAAGCCGTAGGAGCGCTCGAGCCCGGTTATGCTGCCGGGCGCCACATTTGTCCTGTCGCCTCCGCCCGTTGTATATACCACTCTGATATTGTTTATCTCCGAAACGGGCGGTATGCGTCCCTTTCTGCCGTTGCCGAAGGTTATGACGCCTGTGCTGCGGTCGAGGACGTAGCACCGCGAGTCGTTGTTCTCCATTGCGAAGGAGTTCACCTCGTCCCACTTCACCCATATCTCGGTGTCGATGCCGCCGCTGCCGGTCACTCTTGTCAGTCTGCCCTGCTTCTCAAGTACGGCAGCCTCGGTCTCGTTTATCGAGGAAAACTCGTTGACGTACAGCTCAAGTTTCAGGACACTCGGTGCCGACAGCGTGAGCCGCGCGTTCTCCATATAGAGATTGAACGCGAAGTATTCCTCGTTATGGCTGTCGAGGTTGACGGCGCGGACGACACGGGGAAGAATGCCGCTGAGAACGCGAAGCCCGCATCTGTTTGTCGTGTACACATTCTCGGCATCCGCGACGGAGACCCAGTAAAGCTCCTCGCCGAACATCCTCGTCTTCACGAAGTCGTGGTTGTCGAGGAATACCGTGAGTCCGAGCTTCGTGAAGCTCTCGGTCTCGTCGGCTATGTTCATCGATCTCCAGCCTCCCGCCGCAAGGTATCTCCAGCGGAGCTTCGGGCGCGGCGAGAGCGGGTCTTCGTCGATCTCCCAGAGGATACGCATAGGTCCGTTGTCCGGCGGCGCGGAGAACCCGAAGTAGACTGTCCTTTCGGAAGCTCCGGCGCAGCGGAACGGCACGAACCCGTCATAGCCCGCGGCATCGGCGGGGGTATAGCGCTGCTCCTCGATATTGTTGTATGTCAGTATGTCAAGTATGCGGCAGCCTGACTGCTCATAGTGGTACTCGAAGGAAATGTTCCGCACACGCGGCGACATATACCAGCCCTTGGTCTTGTACAGATTTTCCGCCTTGAGTATCCTTGCCCTGATATAGCAGCCGGACTGCGAGCCTACGAACACTTCGGAGATATCCTCGGGGCAGGTGAACGTGATGCTGCGGAAGCTGCTCGTAACTTCCTGCTTGAAGTTGAACAGATCGGAATAGGTATTGTCCGGGAAGAGCCTTGCCCAGCCGCTCCCGTTATAATATTCCCATATAACGCCCGTTATCGCTATCCTGTATGATTTGGCTTCCTTGAAGTCCTTCTTGTTCGCTACCCACTTGTAGTTTATTCCCTCATCGTCGAGCTGATTTTCTATCGGCACTTCCACCAGTGTCATATCAAAGCTCATGGTAACTGCGGCTCCGCGCTTGTCGAGCACCTCGCTGCACCCGAAATACACTTCGTTGAAGAGCCTGAACTGCTCCCCGAACGGGTAGAATTCGTTTATATCGTAATCTATGTTCCCGTCGGTGATATGGTCGGGGATTATCTGTCTGCCGGAGGGCATAGCCTCGATCTGCGAGAAGGAGAAATTCTCGAACGCAGAAACGTTCTTTACGGTGAAACGTATATTGAAGCCGTCCTCATCGGCGGCTACGGGGGGAAGTCCGGAGTCTTTGACGAGCACGAGGTCTGCGCCGCTGCTGCGGACATCGGAGAAATGCACGAAGCCCTTTTCCTCGCCGGCGTAGTATTCTATATCGGCGGCTGACGGGTCCGCAAGAGCCTTTATGTTCTCGTTCCCGGAAAGGGTCCCGCTCCTGCGGGAGAAGCGCAGTATCACCTCACCGTTGCTTCTTAAATCGAAGGCGAACGGGTGGGATATGCGCATCACATGGCTCTGGAGATTTACGGGGGCGAGCCCGAAGAGCCCGGTCTTTTCCTCGCCGAAGTTCTCATACAGGCCTATATGGTCATCTCTGTCGTCGGCTACGAATATCTTCTCTATCCGGGCCGGAGAAACGAGTATGTCGTCACAGGTCTCGAAGTGCATGGTATCGCCGTCGGAGCTGTAGGAAGACATCACCGCTCCCTTTTCTATCTGCGTGCTGCCGACATCGTCCGCGGAAAGCGTGAAGCTGACATAGCCCTCGGACGGTGCCGCGGGCAGCAGCGAGGCATTTATCATATTGAAGAACGCTATCTTGTTTTTCAGCGGAGTACCGTTGACTTTTTTCAGCGTTCCCGCAAGCATATCGGCGTAAGCAAGCGCAAGAACAGCGGCTATATCCGGTTCTCCGCTGTCCATGTTCCATTCCGGAGTATAGCTCTTTGCCCTCTCGAGTATCTGGGCGACTATATCTTCCTTATTACGATCATCTACCTTTACCACTGTCCTCACCTCCCACGACTGATTAATAATTGATAATTGACAATTGACAATTGATAATTGTGGTGTCCGCTTCGCGGACTATTTTAATTTTTTTCGATATCTTTAATTATTGCGATATCCGATGATTTATACTGTATTCGTACAAGTCAACAACAGGAATACAAAACTTTTCATTATGGGTACCTCTAAAAACCGCTTTGAAAAGAGAAAATGAGATAGCTGCGTCGGATACAAGGAAAGCCGACGAAGCCGGGCTGGCGCCCGGTTAGGAGGTTTGACGCAGTAGACGGCGTGGATAGCTCTTTTTCTCTCAAATTGGGTTTTTAGAGGTTCCCTTATGTCACTATTCAGATAAATCGCCGAAGGCGATACAATAATTGTCAATTATCAATTATCAATTGTCAATTATCTTTCAGTGTCTCCGTAGCCCTCGTTGATGTAGAAAGGATAAACGAGGTTGAAGGGGTTGTTGGTCGAGCGCACAACATAGCTGACTCTTATCATGAGTTTGCCGTCGTCGTCGGAAGCGGGTGACACATCAGCCTCGATGTTCGTGATGCGCGGCTCCCACATTATCAGCGCGTTCTCGACCTCGTTCTTCATCATCATCATCGTGGTGTAGTCCATACCGGCGAAAACGAAGGAATTTATCGAGCAGCCGAAATCCGGCATCATCGGACGTTCGCCCGGAGCCGTGCCGAGTATTATGCGTATAGATTCCTGTATATCATCTTCGTTCGAGGACATCTTTACCTTGCCTGTGTTGGGGTCAACGCAGACCGGGAACTTGAAACCCGTACCTAGAAAGCTTTTATTATACATCTGCGGTATCTCCCTTCTTCAAATCAGTTTATCTTGACCATTGTTCCCTTGATCTCGGTCATCGCACTCGCCTGCGCCTTTAGCGACGCATTGGCCTTTATCTCGACATTGGTGCCCTCGACCTTGACCGTCATTCCCTTCTGGTTGAGCGCCTGATCGGCCTTGAGCTCTATCGTGCCCGCGCTCAGGGATATCTTCTTGCCGCTGCCGTCGAATATACCCTTCGCTCCGCCGGCATCGAGCGTTATTTTCTTGGCTGCCTTCACGGTAACTTCGCCGCCCTTGGCATCTATCGTTATGACATTCTTGCCGTCCTTGTCACTGACGACGAGATTGTCCTTCTCCTCGTCCATGACTATCTTCTTTCCCTTTGCGGTCTTTATCTCTATCTTCTGCTTATCCGCCGTATCGTCTATGGTCACTTCGTTCTTGCCCTTGGTGATGAATTTCTTCACCATGTTCTTCTCGGTCACGGCCTGATCGGGCTGCGGATTTTTGCCGCTCCACAGGCTGCCTATCACTATCGGGCAGTTGCGGTCTCCCATTCTGAACGCGACGACCACCTCATCGCCCACCTCGGGGAGCGCATACTCACCGTACTTATTCCCGGCGTAAGGCGTCATCACCGGTATCCAGCCGGTCACGTTCAGTCCCGCCTCCCCGAGGAAGAGCTCGACCTTCACTTTGCCGGGGTTGTCTTTATCGTAGTTTTCCTTTACCGTTCCGGTGACGACTCCGTTTATTATGCCGTTTGAGTCGATGCCGGCAGTAAAGCCTGCCATTTCTCCGAAAAGGCTCATAGCTATCTCCTTATACCCAGCCCTTTGCCTCAAACGAGGTCCTGAAAGCTGACTCGGTGTAGTAATGCGTGACCTCGCTCAGATAATAGCTCTTATCCACCAGCGAGTCGGTATCCTCGACCTTTAAGAACCTGCCCGGAACTATCTCCGGCAGTCCTATCAGCTCGCCCTCAGCGTAGCAGCAGTTCAGCTTCATCTTCTCCGCTATCGCGCCGGCGCGTATCTTCGCCTTTTCCTCGCTGTCCGCGTCCGGGTCGATGAAAAACTGCTGCTGCGCGGGCGAGAGAACCGAGGTCTGGCTCTCAGAGGTCTTGACCTTCTGCTTCGACGATATGCTCTTGCAGTTGACCGGGTCATAGCCTATGACCTCGATCTCCGTGTCGAGATAATCCGCCATGGTGCTCAGCCGCATAAGCTCTCTGCCGAACGTCACCGTCATTATCGCTGTCTTATTCTTGCACGGCTTTCTGAAATACGCTTTATCGTAAAGGATAAAGAACTCTCTCTCCGATTTGCCCTTTTTCAGCAGCTCGTTTTTTACGAAATTATAGTCGCTGGTGCTCTGCGAGACCGGAGCTTTCAGATTGTCGGTGGTGGCGTCAGCCTCTATGCTGCAAAGCTTCGAGTATCTGCCCATGACCTTCTTGAATATGTCCGAATAGTTCTTGTCCTCGTAAAGCTGCTTTCTCACGCCGCCGGTCATCATAAGCTTGCGCGCGTCCATGAGCTTTACGACGAGCGCGGGAGTTTCGCCGAACTCCGCGCCGAGACCCGCCACATAGCCCTTGAACACCGCCGTTGTCTCGGAAAGATACCCGAGCTCTATCTCCATTATCGTGCCGAGCTTGAACAGCTTCTTGACCTTGCTGTCCAGGCTGTGATTTTTCGTGTCGTAGATGTCCGCTACCTTGATTATCGCCATTCCCGCGCTCTCCAGCGAGAGTGTCACCGTAAGCTCGAGGATCGTCAGGTCGTTCTTTGTGACCACGTCGCTGCCGTTGGACTTTATCTTCACGGCAGGGACGATGAAGTTGCCGTACTTGTTCTCAAGCGATTCGTACTTCGCGGTACCTGTCATCAGGTCACCCATATAAGCTCACCGCCCTCAGTCTTCGATCGAAGGAACGCGCAGGACCTTCCCTATCGGTATATCCAACGGGTTCATTATCCCGTTCGCGGCGCCTATCCTGCGCCATTCAGGGGAGCGCCGGTTTTTTTCT
>CAMVBT010000138.1 GCA_947165805.1 uncultured Clostridia bacterium | reverse complement strand
GCGTACTACCTGCCCCCGCTGCAAGGCGAAGCGGTTGACCTTTCCCGCGGGAGGGAGGGGAGAGGGAGAGAGGGGGCCCGGGGGAGGGAGGAGGCGGGGGAGGGAGAAAACCGCTTTCCCTCAACGGCACGATGCCGTTGTAAGTTGCCCAAAACGCCGCAAGGACGCGGCGATTAAAGGCAACTGAAGCGGAATAGGGGTTTTCTTCCTTCCTCGCCTTCTTCCTCCCCCGGGGGCTCTTGAGCTTTTTTCGGCAAAAGGGTTTACTTTTTTGTAAAAAAATGGTATAATTTAAGAGAAAACGGAGAAAATAGCCGCGGGAGGACGAGAAAATGATATACGAACTGATCGGTGCGCTTATCCGGTACGGGCTGGAAAAAGGCTTGATAGAAGAGGACGATGCGGTATATATACGCAACCGTCTTATGCAGGAGTTAAAGCTCGAAAGCTGGGAAGACCGGGAGCCTGTGCGGGGGCTAACGATAGACGAGCTGCTCGGGAAGCTGGAGGACTATGCCGCGGAGAACGGCGTCATCGAGAATTCCGGGGCTTGGCGGGACATTTTCGGCACGGAGCTGATGGGCATACTGACGCCGTTCCCGCGTGAGGTGAACGCGCGTTTCAGGACAGAATACGCGAAAAGCCCCGAGGCTGCCACGGATTGGTACTACAAATTCAGCGCGGACACCAACTACTACCGCGCCGGGGTCATTTCCCGCGACATTCGCTGGAAATATCCCTGCGAGTACGGTGAGCTGGACATCACGATAAACCGCTCGAAGCCCGAGAAGGACCCGCGCGACATCGCGGCGGCGAGAAATATGCCGAAGACCGCGTACCCGGCGTGCCAGCTCTGCATCGAGAACACGGGCTTTCACGGCACACTGACGCACCCCGCGAGACAGAACCTGCGCCCCATAAGAATGAAAGTCGCGGGGCAGGACTGGTGGTTCCAGTATTCGCCCTACGGCTATTACAACGAGCACTGCATAGTGTTCAACAACGAGCATATACCTATGAAGATAGATGCCGGAGTGTTCGGCAAGCTGTTCGGAGTGCTGGAGACTCTGCCGCACTACTTTATCGGCTCGAATGCCGACCTTCCGATAGTCGGGGGCTCGATACTGAGCCATGAGCATTTTCAGGGCGGCAGATATACCTTCGCCATGGAGACCGCGCCCGCGGAGACAGAGTTCACACTGCCGAGGTTCCCGGAGGTGCAGGCCTGCACGGTAAGGTGGCCTATGACGGTCATAAGGCTCCGGAGCACCGATACAAAGCGCCTCGGTGAAGCCTGTGACGCGGTGCTGCGCTGCTGGAGAGGCTATTCCGACCCGTCGGTCGGTGTGTACGCGGAGACAGACGGCACGCCCCACAACACGATTACGCCCATAGCGCGCAGAAAGGGAGATACTTACGAGTGCGACCTCGTGCTGCGCAACAATCTGACCTCCGAGGACAGGCCGCTTGGCATATTCCACCCGAACCCGTCGCTGCACCACATCAAGAAGGAGAACATCGGGCTGATCGAAGTAATGGGTCTGGCGGTGCTGCCCGCAAGGCTCGCGCCGGAGCTGGAGCTGCTCGAAAGGGCGATGCTGACCGGCGAGGACATCTCCGCGGACGAAAAGCTCGGCTGCCACGCGGAATGGCTGAGGGACGTGATCGCCCGTCACCCCGAGGCGAACGCCGATAACGCCGACGCGATACTGAAAGCTGAGATAGGCGCGGTATTCGAGCAGGTGCTTCTGGACGCGGGAGTGTTCAAGCGCGATGAAGCCGGACAGGCTGCATTTATGAGATTTGTAGAAAAGGCTAGGAACTTTGTATGAGAAGCTGCGGTGTACTGATGCACATAACGAGCCTGCCGTCGCCGTACGGCATAGGGACGTTCGGCGAGCAGGCGGAGCGTTTCGTTGACTGGCTGATATCGGCAGGGCAGGAATACTGGCAGGTATTGCCGGTGGGACCCACGGGCTACGGCGATTCGCCGTACCAGTCGTTTTCGACGTTCGCGGGGAACCCTCTGCTGATCGACCTTGACGACCTTGTGAAGTCGGGGCTCATAACTGCCGCGATGTGTGATGCCGCCGACTACGGCGCCGACCCGTCGTTTGTCGATTATGAGAAGGTCACCCGCACCAAAATGGAGCTGCTGCGGAAGGCGTACCTCAATTTCAGCGAGAACGCGGGCTATCTGGCATTCGTGAAGGAGGAGGCATACTGGCTCGACGATTACGCGCTGTTCATGGCGCTGAAAGAGGAGAACCGGAACGTTTCGTGGTATGACTGGAGCGATGACGTGCGCCTGCGCAGACCCGAAGCTCTGGAAGCGGCAGGGGAGCGCCTCGCGAAGCAGACGGGCTTCTGGAAATTCCTGCAATATACGTTCTATTCCCAGTGGGACAGGCTCAAGAACTACGCCAACCGCAACGGGATAAAGATAATCGGCGATATACCGATATATGTTTCGCCGGACAGCTCGGACATCTGGGCGAACACAGACCTCTACGAGACCGACGCGGACTGCCGCCCGAAGCGCGTGGCGGGTGTTCCGCCGGACTATTTCTCGGCGACCGGTCAGCTCTGGGGCAATCCGCTCTACGACTGGGAGGCGATGAAGAAGGACGGCTACGCGTGGTGGATACGCCGCATAGAAAAGGCCGCGAAGCTCTACGACATAGTGCGCATCGACCATTTCCGGGCATTTGACACCTACTGGGCGATACCGGCGGGGGAGATGACCGCTGTGAACGGCAAGTGGGAGAACGGCCCCGGCATGGATCTCTGGAATGCGGTGCGCGAAGCACTCGGCGAACCTCCGATAATCGCGGAGGATCTGGGCGACATCTTCGACAGCGTCAAGGAGCTGCTGAAAGCATCGGGCTTCCCGGGAATGAGGGTATTGCAGTTCGGCTTCAATCCCGATTTCAGCGACAACGACCACCTGCCGCACCGCTATCCGCAGAACAGTGTCTGCTACACAGGCACACACGACAATTCGACGGTAATGGGCTGGTACAGGTCCGCGGACAAGAAGAGCCGCGCGATGTGCCGGAAATATCTGAAACCGCTGCTCTTCGAGAAGATGAACCGCACGATGATAAGGGAGCTCTACAAGAGCGAAACAGGTCTTGCGATAGTTCCGATGCAGGATATCATAGGCCTCGGGGACGAAGCGAGAATGAATATCCCGTCAACTCTCGGCGGCAACTGGAAGTGGCGCTCGGAAAAGAAGCATTTCAGCGAAAAGAACGCGGCATTCATGAAAGACCTCGCGCAGACGTATTACCGCCTGCCCGACAGAAAGAAAAGTAATTAAGCGGCAAGTCCGCTAAAAATATCAAAGGAGAAATTCATCATGGACATCAAAGCAAAGATCGACGAAGTAGTAGCAAAGGTACAGGCGGAGCCCGACCTCATGGACAAGTTCCAGAAGGAGCCTATCCAGACAGTTGAGGGCATTATAGGCGTTGACCTGCCCGACGACGTTGTCAACGGCGTTGTTGACGGTGTCAAGGCAAAGCTCGGCATCGACAGCGCGGCAGGCCTTCTCGATAAGATCGGCGGCCTCTTCGGCGGTAAGAAGGATTAATAGCCGCTTGCGCTCAAAGCGCGGCGACAGCGCAAAAAAGGCACCTGCCCTATTGGGCAGGTGTCTTTTTCCATAATGGGTATATGCTGAAATTTTTCTGTCGGTTATCAGCTTATGCTCTCTTTCTGGAAGCGAAAGCAAGACCTGCTGCTGCAAGCATACCGAGAACTGCGCCGCCGAGGTCTGCAACGCCTGTTGCGGGGTTAGTTGTTGCTGCGGCAGCCGTTGTTGTGGTAGCTTCTGCTGCTGCCGGAGCGGGCTCAGCTGCTGCGGGAGCTGCGGAAAGAGTCTCGTCGTTCGAGAATGTCAGCGAACCGAGTGTAACGCCGTGACCCATGAAAGCCATACCTGCTACCTGGAGGTGTTCGAGCTCTTCGGCAGGGATAGTGAACTTGATCTCTGTCTGACCGGGCTGTACGGGATAGGAGTCCTTGCCCTCGGAAAGCTCAAGACCTACGAGTGTGTCGATGAACGGCCAGCCCGTATCGTTGATCATGGGCTTTACGCACCAGTATTCGTGGCCGGGTATCTCGGAGAGAGAATCGTCGACTGTGAATGTCAGTGTGAATACGGAGGAAGTTGTAGCGCCCTCGAATTCCTCGCCCGGAACTGTTGTGCTTACGCTCCAGCCGGTCTTGAGGTCCTTGTTCAGGTCATAAGCGAATGCGCTTACTGCCATTGCGGATACCGCTACTGCCGCTGCTGCGACTGCTGCTAAGATCTTTCTTAATTTCATGATGATCGTCCTTTCCATAATAAAGTTTCAGGTTTTGTTCCCTTACGGTACTTATAATATAGCACAAATCGGTCATGCTTACTATCACAACATTAACATTTATATCATTATTTTAACGTGTTTATAAAGTTTTCTTTAAAATCACAGCAAAAACTATTCATTTTGCCTTTGTCATAACAAATTTCTGTTAAATATCAGTCGGGTCGGGAGCGCAGGCCACTGTTAAAGCAGAGAACAGCGGCAGCGAGGCAGAAAACTCGTCAATTACTGTTAAATATCAGACGGGTCGGCCGCTGGCAAAGCAGAGAATAACGGCAGCGAGGCAGAGCCCCGCCAACTGATGTTAAATATCAGACGGGTCGGCGGCACGGCTTCCGTGCCTCGCTTGAATCACTGTAAAGCAGAGAATAACGGCAGCGAGGCAGAAAACCTGTCTCTTGTTGTTAAATATCAGACGGATCGGCGGCACGGCTTCCGTGCCGGTCGCCCCAGCGGGTGCGATAGAAGCGCTCGCGGTATTCGCCGGGAGTGATCTTCGTGAAGCTCTTGAATACGCATATAAAATGGCTCTCCGTGCCGAAACCGAGATACTGTGAAATATCGGAACAGGGATAGTCCGAAAATTTGAGCAGGTTTTCAGCTGCTTCGACCTTTTTTCCCAGTATATATTGTTTAATGGTAGTACCCGTTTCCTTGTGGAAGAGCTTCGAGAGATACGGAGCACTCAGCCCCGTGATATCCGCGAGATCGTCAAGCGTGACCTTCGAGTGCAGATTGTCGTAGATATAGTCGATGCAGACGACCACGGGACGCGAGAGGACGCGCTTCTTGTGGAGCTTGTTCATTCGCTCGGCGTAGGTCCCGACAACTTCCCGGTGTATCTCGTCGACTTCCTTCTGCGAACCGCACAGGTCGATGCGCTGGATATAGATGTCGCTGAGGTTGTAGGCCTCCTCCATGGGCAGACCGCCCTCGATACAGTAGCGTGTTATGAATGCGACGGTTATGATGAGGTGGTACTTTATGTTGCGCAGAGGGTCCTCGCTCAGCTTTCCGAGTCCCTCGCTCTCGAGGGGCTTGAACAGGCGCTTTGCCTCTTCGACATTGCCCATTTTTATGCTCTGGTAGAATTCCATTTCTCTGTCGTAGGACAGATGAGTTATCATATACTCGCGGTTCCGGAACTCGGTCTCCGAGAGCAGCTTCGCCATATCCGACGCCATAGTAAGCCTCCTGTATGCGGTATCCGCGCGGACGGGTCTGTGCCGCGCAGCCGGTGTTTTCTATATTATTATAACATAGTTTCCGGAAAAATGCAACAAAAATTTATTATAAAAGTTAATATTCCGATATCGGCAAGCCCGAAGCTGTGATATAATAAGGGCGTAGAGTAAAGAAGTATCATAAATTCCGGGAAACTAAACCATTTAACAGAAAGGAAGATCATTATGACCAAGAAAAGAATAACATCTGTTCTGCTGGCGGCGGTGTGCGTACTTTCCGCAAGCGCCTGCAACGGCGGAAGCAGCGACGGCGGTTCGAGACCCGAGTCTACCGGCGCCTCCACGACAACGGCTGCCGAGACCACAACGACCACTCCCCCCGCAACTCTGAAGGAGGAGGACAAGGAAGCTATCGCCGAGATCGAGACAGGCCTCGAGAAGCTTGCTAACCCGACCGTAAAGCTCCTTGCGAACTTCGACCTCAATCCGTCCGACGGCAAGCCCAAGGGCGTTGCTCTCGAAATGTTCGAGCAGCAGTGCGGCGGCAAGATCGAGACCACGATATGCTCGTGGGACGACCGCTATGACAAGCTTTCCACACTCGTACTTTCCGGCGATTCGCCCGATATGTTCAGCGCCGAGGACCTCGACATCGTACCCGGCAACATCATCGCGGGCAAGTTCCAGTCGATGGATCCGTATATCGACTATGACTCCGAGCTCTGGGCTCCGATGAAGCACGTCAACGATATGTTCAGCATCAACGGTAAGCACTTCCTCGGCGTTACTTCCACCGACGCGGGCGTTGTTGTCATCTACAACAAGAACACCATTACCGAGAACGGTCTTCCAGACCCCGCCCAGCTCCTTGAAGAGGGCAACTGGACATGGGATACGTTCTATGATATGATGACGAGCTTCTGCAGCCGCGCGGACGAAAAGTTCGGCATCGACGGCTGGGAATTCGAGAACGCTTTCGCGGTAACCTCCGGCACACCTTACATCGACCTTATCGACGGTCAGCTCGTAAGCAACCTTGAGCACCCGATGATAATGGCGGTTCAGGAATATATGCTCAAGCTCAAGAGAAACGATCTGCCTGTTCCGAAGGGCGAATACGCATGGCAGGTACACCCCGAGAAGATAGCCACCGGCAAGACACTGTTCTATCCGCAGGGCGCTTATGTTCTCTATGAACCCTCGAATGTAGCTGCATTCGGCGAGATGGAAGACATCATGTTCGTTCCGATGCCCAAATGCCCGCAG
>CAMVBT010000137.1 GCA_947165805.1 uncultured Clostridia bacterium | reverse complement strand
TTTGGAGGGTGGCGGCCATCATACAGCCGCTCACAAAGCCTTAGAAACCATATATTATTTGTATTCCGAATATTTATAATAATTGTACTTATATTTGTACTTGTATGAGCCGTAGCCGCCCTTGCCGCCCTTGCCGGTGCAGTTGACTTTCAGGAAGCCGAGCACCTTGCCGTCGGTCATTCTTGCCTTTTCGAGAGCCTCATTTATCTCTCCGTGTGTTGTTCTGCCTTCCTTGACGATGAACATTATGCCCGCCGTCCTCGAGTTGAGAAGAAGCGCGTCAGTAACGACCGTCGCAGGGGGCGTATCTATGAAAACATAATCATAATGCTTGCTCGCAAGCTCAAGGAGCTGATCCATTATCGAACCCGAGATGAGCTCCGCGGGGTTCGGGGGTATCGGCCCCGAAGTCAGCACATCGAGATGTGTCCTGACCTCACGGTTTATCGCCTTCGAGATATCATGCACAATTCCGCCGAGCACGGAAGAAAGTCCGACCTTGTTGTCGAGCCGGAGCAGCGAGTGCTGGACGGGCTTCCTCATATCGCAGTCTATCAGCAGGACCGAGGCGCCGGTCTCCGCCATTGTTATCGCCATATTAAGGCAGTTCGTGCTTTTACCCTCGGAGGGTCCGCAGGAGGTGACTACCACGATCTTTCTTTCACTCGACGCGAGAGAGAATACGAGGTTCGTTCTTGCGGCCTTATATGCTTCTTTTATCGCAAACTGTGTATCATCATTCAGGATGAACTTGCGTGACATACTTATAGGAAGTCTGTCACTTTTCTTTTTTGCCATTTTTAGACTTTACCTCTTTCGCTTCTTCTTCCTCGTCCTCGTCGTCTTCTTCGTCTTCGTCATCATCCTCATCGTCGGTATACAGCTTTTCCTCTTTCCTTACATCGGTATCATAAGAGCTGTAGTTTCCGTACTTGGAATATTTGTAATAGCCGCCCTTTTCGGCCATCTCGAAGTCAAGTATCTCCGCGAATACGGGTATCTCATACATCTGCGCGAGGTCGTCGTCCGGCTTGACCTTGGTATCAAGGAGTTCTTTTATAAGGAAAATACCATATACCAGGACCAGTCCGAGGGCACCGCCTATCAGCGCGAACTTTGTTGCGCTCGGGAAAGTATGGGTCTCCGGAAGAGTCGGCGCCGAAACGGTCTCTATCGAGCCGCCCTTGATAACACGCTGGAATTCTATTATCGAGCTCTTTACTATACCGCTGCACACATTGTATGCGGACTCGGCGCTGGAAGCGTCTACCGTTATCTTCAGCACCTCGGTATTGTTTACGGACTCGATCTTTATCATTTTGTCGAGCTGACCGGCAGTATACTCCTCACCCAGATCGGTGCTGAGTTTCTGGAGTACGTCCGGGCTCTTGAAAAGGATCTGACAGGTATTAACAAGCTTCTGTGCAACGTTTATATCGTTAATGTTGAGGGTATCGGTCTCCTGCTTACTGCTTGAGTTTTCCACATACATCATGGCTTCCGATGTATAGCTCTTCGGAATAACGAATTTCGCAAGCGCGAATCCTACCGCAGCCGCGACTATGCCGGCCGCTATTATGAAAATTATATGTTCGATAAATACCCTCAGAAGGACTCTGAGGTCTATCGTCTGCTCCTGTTCGCTCATCAACGAACCCCTTCCAAACCTGTTTTGCCGCTCATTTACGGCTTTCTGTACTGCAAATAGACGCACTTATCCTTTTTAACGGCTCTATTATAGCATAATGTCCAACTAAAAGTCAATGTTTTTTTCATTTTTAACGAAATTTTCCTTAAAATTTGTATATTTCGTACAAATGAAATAACCTCGTTTTCACAGATTTTTCATATTATTTAACACCGCAAAGGATAATATCATATATTATATACCTATTGTATATATCGCTTTTCTGCCGTTCTGCGCAAAAAACGTCCCTTCCCGCGTGGCAAGGGACGTTCGTGGAGGTTTTATTTTTCAAGCGTCTTGTAAACATACGCCGCAAGCGCTGCTCCCACCAGCGGGCCGACGATGAATACCCACAGCGACGCGATCGGGTCGGTATTGCCGTAGATCAGCGCGAACACAGCCGGAGCTATGCTTCTCGCGGGATTTACCGAAGTACCGGTAAGGCCTATGCCGAGGATATGCACGAGTGTCAGAGTAAGACCGATGACAAGGCCGCCGAATGAGCCGTGGTTCGCCTTCTTGGAGGTCACGCCGAGTATGGTCATCACGAAAACGAAGGTCAGTACGATCTCCACGATGAGGCCGGAAACTATGCTGCCGTTCACTCCGCCGAGTCCGTTGGCTCCGAAGCCGCCCGTCTTGTCCTCAACTCCGCCGAGTCCGAATATCGCGGCGAGTATGCCCGAGCCCGCAAAAGCGCCGAGGCACTGCGCTACGATATAGCCGACAAAGTCCTTGCCGCTCATGCCGCCGTTTATGAGCACGCCCAGCGATACAGCAGGATTGATGTGGCAGCCCGAGATGTTGCCGACACAGTACGCCATGCCGACGATAACGAGACCGAACGCGAGAGCTGTCAGAATGTAGCCGCCGCCGTTCGCCGCGTCGCAGCCGACAAGCATCGCCGTACCGCAGCCCAGCGTTACCAGAACGCAGGTACCTATGAATTCCGCAATGTACTTCTTCATTTCAATTACCTTCCTTTTTGAATGTATTGTCTCACAGCCCGTTATCCGCGGACTATGTCAAGACCCTGACTGCTCGCGAAGGTGACGCTGCCCGTCCTGCCCTCCGCGGTGACGGTTATCGTGCCGCCGTTCCTTACCGCCCTTGCTCTGAGTACGGAGTTCGCTTCCGCGTCGAATATCTCACATTCGCTGCTCTGACCGTCCTCCAGACCGTATATGGTTATCTTGGTATTCTCCGCGTAGTCGTAGGTGAAATTGCGCCTGAAATCACCGCAGGCGATCATAGCGCCGGGCTTGGCGTACAGCGGCATACCGAAGTAGTCGTAGGTCTTTTCGTACCACTTGCCGCCTTCAAGCTCCTCGCCGGTCTGGATATCCGTCCATACGCCGGTGCCGGGCAGGTAGAACTGCACCGTGCCTTCCTCATTGAACACCGGAGCCACGAGCAGCGAGTCGCCGAGCATATACTGCCTGTCGAGGGACTGCACGGCGGGGTCGGACGTGTAATCAACGACCATGGCTCGCATCATAGGTACGCCCGTCGTGTGAGTCTTTACCGCGTTTGCGTACAGATAAGGCATAAGTCTGCCCTTGAGCTTTGTGAAGTGGCGTACCACGTCGCAGCTCTCCTCGTCGAAGTTCCACGGCACGCGGTAGGAGCTGTTCCCGTGCAGTCTCGAATGTGTGGACATAAGCCCGAACGCCGACCAGCGCTTGTAAAGGTCGGGGGTGCCGGTCGCCTCGAAGCCCGAGATATCGTGGCTGAAAAAGCCGAATCCCGACATACACAGCGAAAGCCCGCCGCGTATGGTCTCCCACATACTCTCGTAGTTGGAGAAGCAGTCGCCTCCCCAGTGCACGGGGAACTTCTGTCCTCCCACGGTCGCGGAGCGCGCGAAGAGGCACGCCTTGCCCTTGCCGTAGTGCCTCTCCAGCACGTCAAAGACTGTCCTGTTATAGAGATATGTGTAGTAATTGTGCATTTTATACGGGTCGGAGCCGTCGTAGTACACAACGTCGGTGGGTATCCTCTCGCCGAAGTCCGTCTTGAAGGTGTCAACGCCCATTTTGCAGAGAGCCTTGAGCTTGCCCGCGTACCACTCGCGCGCCGCCGGGTTCGTGAAATCGACTATCGCCATTCCCGGCTGCCACATATCCGTCTGGAATACCGAGCCGTCCTTCTTCTTTATGAAGTAGCCGTGCTCGAAGCCCTCGGCGAACATCGACGAGCGCTGCGAGACATAGGGGTTTATCCACACGCAGATGCCGACGTGCTTCTTGTGCAGCCTCTCGAGCATTCCGGCGGGGTCGTCGAACATATTCTCGTCCCATGTGAAGTCGCACCAGTTGTAGCCCTTCATCCAGAAGCTGTCGAAGTGGAACATCTCCAGCGGGATATCGCGGCGCTCCATTTCGTCAATGAACGAGGAGACGGTCTTTTCGTCGTAGTCGGTGGTGAACGATGTGGTCAGCCACAGACCGAAGGAGAATGCCGGCGGCAGGCCGGGCTTGCCGGTGAGGTCGGTGTAAGCGCGCAGAACGTCGGCTATCGTATCGCCGCCGAACACGAAGTATTCGAGATGCTGCCCCTGCACGGCAAAGGCGACCTTTGAGACAGTCTCGCTCGCGACCTCGAACATCACCTTTTCGGGGTGGTTCACAAGGCAGCCGTAGCCTCTGGACGATACAAAGAACGGTATCGACTTGTAGGATTGCTCGGTGCAGGTGCCGCCGTCGTTGTTCCAGACCTCGACGGTCTGACCGTTCTTCACGAACGTCGAGAACTTCTCACCGAAGCCGTATATATTCTCGCCCACGGCTATATTGAACATATCGCGCATATAGGCGTTGTCGTCAGTCTCGCTGTCCGCGTAGAATGCCTCGGTCAGCTTTGCGCGCATACGGTTCTCGGTGCGCTGAGCGGACTCCTCGATATAGCTCGCGGTGCGCCAGCCCTGCTTTGTCAGCAGCTTGTCGCCGTAATAATACTTTATATCCCACGCGCCCTTTTCCGCGCCTATGACGACCCTCGTTTTCCCGGAGATCAGCTCATAGCCTCCGTCGGCGAGCTTATTTATAACAGGCTTGAAGCTCCTGTCCTCGTTCAGCTCGAATGACGGTTCCTTCTCCGGCACGCCCTTGTAGTGGTCGAGCGTGACCTTTATCGAATTCTCCAGCGTCGAGGTGAAGCGTATCTCGATGCAGGGACCGCCGAGGGTCATGCCCCTGTTGCGTATCCACTGCGCTGTGGCGAACACGGTCACCGAGCGGTCGTCCGCTGTGACCTCATATTCCTGCGCCGCGTAGCTTACGTTGTAGCCGGGCTTGTTGAGCCAGAATCCGTCGGAAAATTTCATAGTATCGTTATCCTTTCAAGAGCAGTATTTCTGTAAACGATTACAGCTTATATCCATTATATCACATAAAGCTGAAAAATGCAATGGGAGAAGAGAGTAAAAATATAAAAATACTATTCGGGGTATTAACGGCGGCGCGGGCTCCGCGCTTATATCATAACAGTTCGCGGATTTCAAGTGCTCCGGAAGAAAAATTTCCGCTGTCAGAGCCATTGTATGAACGCGGTCTTGTCGTTCCTGTTATATCCGGCGCGCTCGTAGAAGCGCAGGGTGCTCTCTTCCTTCGAGCCGGTGAGCAGCATCATCTTGTAGCAGTTCTCCCGGAGCGCGATATCCCTCGCATAGTCAAGGCACGCCGACGCGAGACCGCGTTTTCTGTATGCCTCGTCGGTGACGACATTCTCGATGAGGGCGTAGGGGCGCTGCCCGCGCGTCAGGTTCGTTATCACGACGCACACGCAGGAGGACACTATCTTCCCGTCCTCCTCGGCGACGATCATGTGGTGGTCGGGGTCGTCCAGCACCTTGCGCCATTTGCGCATGACATCTTCCGTCATTTCGGGGAACGGGTTCCCGTGGAGCTGCATATACAGCTTCATCAGCCCGTCAAGGTCGTTTTCGTTTATCTCTCGTATCATAAAAGCTCCGTCCACAGTAACGCCGCGTATCCGGTACAGACCGGTCTATCCGATATGTCCGTCATAAAAGCCGACAAAGCTCTCAAACATCTCCTTGTCGAGCCGGTCAGCCCACCTTTTTCTGTCAAGATGCTCATGGAGATAGTCCGCCTTGTCCTTCGCGAAGCGCTTCTTGTCTTCCTTGTAGTCGTAGTCAAGACTGTCGCGCCACTTGTCGAATTCCGCGTTGAACTCGTCAACATAAGTGTCGGGCTTGACATTGAAGACGCTGTTGTGTCCTTTGTCCTCATAACGCACGAACACGAAGCGCGGGTCGTCCTTGTATTTATTGTAGTAGATGTCGTAACCGTACTGTATCGGCAGAACGTCGTCGTCCGCGCTGTGAACGACCATGACGGCGGCATCGCTCGCCGCGAAGCCGTCCATTGCGGTATTTGTCGCGTATTTGCCGTAATTTATAAGTTCGTGCAGCTTAACGAACGGCATCATGACATAGATGAAAGCTCCCGCCTGATCCTGTCCGCCCGCTTCAAAAAGGTCCGCCGAGCTGTTGCAGCCCGAGCATTCGATGACCGCCTTGACCTCCGGGTGATATGTAAGCACCGCGCAGACGCTGTAGCCTCCCCAGCTATGCCCGAAGAGACCGATAGGAAGATCGGGGAAGTTCCCGCTTTCCTCAACGAACGATATTGCGTAGTTAAGATCTATGACACCCTGCGGAATGCCGCCGACGCCTTCTCCATTGCTGTCGTCATTTCCCGTAGCGTCATAAGCGAACACATAATATCCGTGCTTCGCGAAATAGTCGGCGCAGTCCATGTAGGAGTTGTGACCCGCGCCGAAGCCGTGAGCCATGACGATTATACCGTGCTGTTCCTCGCCCGCGCTGTACCAGTATCCGGCGAGCTTCTGCCCCTTATCGGATCTGAAGTCATACCGGTCACACCGCAGTCCGTCGAAATCCTCAACGCGCAGCATGAGCGGCTCGTAGCTTTCGAGGCGCACGTTGAAATTGTCGTTGTAGATCATCACAGTGAATGCCCACAAGCCGCCGACAAGCAGCAGCACGACGCATATCACGATGATCAGTATTATCTTTTTCTTTGATCTCTTTTGCTTCATTATTGGTTTACTCCAAACTTTACAGCAGTATATAACGGCTGCGAGGCA
>CAMVBT010000136.1 GCA_947165805.1 uncultured Clostridia bacterium | reverse complement strand
AGCAGCAAGGCAAAGACCGCCTTTCTCTCGAATATGTCCCACGATATCCGCACGCCTATGAACGCGATAGTCGGATATGTGGAGCTCGCGAAGGACGAAAAACTCACTCTTGAGGAGACGAGAGAGTACATAGAAAAGATAGACGGATCAAGCAGACATCTTCTCACCCTCATAAACGATATACTCGAGATGAGCCGCATAGAGAGCGGCAAAATGGAGCCCGAGCTTGCTCCCACCGATCTGCGCGGTGTGATGAACGATATCCGTGACCTGTTCTCGACGCAGATGTCCGAGAAGAAGATAAGCTACACGGTGTCATACAGCGAGGTGGAGAACTACGGCGTCATGTGTGACCGCGGACGCCTCAGCCGTGTGCTCATAAACCTCGTCGGCAACGCTTACAAATTCACTCCCGAGATAGGGACCGTTTCCGTGATACTGCGGCAGACCGGTACGGACGGCGATGTGTGCCGGTATGAGCTGAGAGTGAAGGACAACGGCATCGGTATGTCGGAGGAGTTCGCCGGAAAAGTGTTCGAGGCCTTCGAGCGTGAACGCACGTCCACGGTAAGCGGGATACAGGGCACCGGACTCGGCATGGCGATAACCAAGAGCATAGTGGATATGATGGGCGGCACCATAACCGTCCACACCGCGCCGAACAAGGGCGCCGAATTCGTCATTGCGCTCGCTTTCAGGAAGTGCAGCTGTCCGGAGACGACGCAGACAGATAACAGTGCCGGAGCCGGAACGTCCCCGAAGAAGGCCGACTTCTCGAAGATGCGTATGCTGCTCGTTGACGACGTTATGGTAAACCGCGAGATAGCCGCGAAGATACTGCGCAGGCTCGGGTTCACGGTAGACGTCGCCGGCAACGGTCAGGAAGCTCTCGACATATTGTCGGGGTCGGAGCCGGGCTATTATGACGGTGTCATAATGGACATACAGATGCCCGTAATGGACGGTCATGAGGCTACCCGCCGCATAAGATGCCTGCCCGACAGCAGGCTTGCCTCGATACCCGTTATCGCGATGACCGCGAACGCGTTCAGCGAGGACGTGGAGAAGGCGAAAGAGGCGGGAATGAACGCCCACATCGCAAAGCCTATCGACATAGAAGAGCTTGTCCGCACCCTTAACGAGGTTTTAGGCTGAAAATAGTAATAATACAGACTGTCCCCCATATAATCTATGGGGGACTTGTTTTGTCTCCGGGAAAGGAGAAAGCGAGATGAAAAAACATATCCTTACATATACGATACCCGCACTGTGCGGTGCAGCCGTGTCGGCGGCATTTATACTGCTGTTCGCTCTGTGCTCGTATGTGCTCGGTCTCAGGCGGGAAATGGCAGGCGGAATGGCGGTGTTGGCGTTCGCGGCGGGCTGCTTCGTCAGCGGACTGCTGTGCGGGCTGATAAAGCGGCACGGTGGCCTTGCTTCCGGAGCCGTATGCGCGGCGGTGATGCTTGTCATCACGGCGGCGGTGTCCCTGCTCACGGGGAGCTTCACGGGCGCGGAGCTGCCGGGGCGCTGCGTATGCGCCGTTCTGTCCGCCTGCACCGGCGCAGTGATAGGCGTTAACAGGCAGAAGGATTAGAAGATATTGTCAAAACAAAGCCTGCGGCTCTCACGGAAGTGCGCGAGCTGATACCGGGCAGTCAGACATTCTTCGCCGATATCGTCCTCATCGTATACGGCGGCTGCCGCGAGCCGCGTCAGTGTCTGCGATATCTCCGCGGCTCCCTCGAGGTTCGTAAGGAACACGTCCGAGGCGCAGAAATCCTCCCACTCGGCGGATATGGAGGCGGCTTCCTCCGCGGCATCGGAGCCGCTCTCCGTCAGCGCGGCAAGGCGCGCGTCCAGCCGGTCTATCACCCTCCCGGTGTGTATATACAGCGCCGTACCCGCGGTGACCATTGCCGCGAGTATCACGGCGCAGATAAGAGCGCGTTTCACCCGTTCCTCACCTCGTCCTTCCTGATAAGTGTGAATGTTCCGTCCTTCGACGCGGTCAGCAGGAATACACCCTCCGCGGAAACGCCCCTGTCCCGCAGTATCCTGTCCAGAGCTTTGCCGTCGAGTCCCGCCTGTTCCATACCGCTGCGCTCGGTTATCCCGTCGCGTATGACCACGGCGGGCGGGTCGGAGGGGTGATCTTCCTTGCGGCAGAAGCTTATCTTGCCGGTGGTCTCGACTATCGCCCAGCGCACCTCGTTTATGTCGAATATGTTCTCTCCGCGCATGGCGGTGAGCAGGTCGTCTATCGTATAGCGCAGTTCCTCCAGCACGCGGCGGTCTATCACTCCGTCGGAGATGATGACCTTCGGGTGACCGGCTATCACGGTGCGCAGCCGCGGGAGTTTCAGTGTTATCACGGACACGAACACATCTATGCACACTATGGTCAGTATCGGCGCTATGCCTATGAGCATCGGTATGGCCGGGTCCTCTATCGACATCGTGGCTATGTTCGATATCAGTATCGTCGTGACAAGCTCGCCCGGCTGGAGCTCGCCGAGCTGCTTCTTCCCCATAAGCCGCATCATCGCTATCACGACAAGATATAGTATCACCGTTCTTATCATTATAATGAGCATAAGCCTCACCTCTGCCTTATTTTTTGCGCGGGGTGTATTTTTTATGCGTTCGCGGTAAAAACTAACAAAAAGAAGTCGCTCAAGAACGGGAACAAGAAGTCGCTTACGCTCAAGTAGTCGCTCCGCTTGAGTTGCCTCCGGCGGCCACCCCTTTTAAAAAAGGTGTGGACCCTAAAACAAATCGCTTCGCCTTGCAGCGGGGGTAGGTAGTACGCCTTCTATAAATCTCCGAAAGGAGCAGCCGAAGGGGTTTGGGGGCGACCGGAAAGCCCCCAGGACAGAGCAGAGTATAACGGCTGCGAGGCAGAGACCGACCGTTCAGACAAAAGTAACAGACGGGTTCGCCGCGGGGCGCTCCCCGCCGCGAGGCAGAGACCGACCGTTCAGACAAAAGTAACAGACGGTATGACCGCACAGCTGTCATACCGGAACCAACCAAAGAAAGGAACTGCAATGCTGGAAAAAGAACTTTCAAAAAACATAGTGAACATACGCGCGATAATGAAAAACAGCAGCGACCTGATAATAAAATACGCGAAGGCGGGAGGCTGCGATATCTGCGTGCTGACCTGCGACGGGCAGATAGATGCCGACCGCGCTGCGAACCTCGTCTTCCGCCCGCTGACGGAGCTGGACGACAGCCTGACGCCGGAACGCCTTTCCGCTATGATAGGCGGGGAGCTGCTGCTCGCCTGCGACGAAAAGCCCGTCATGAGCGCCGACGAAGTCATCGAGTCGGTTCTCGGGGGCTTCTGCGTCATACTGATCGACGGGGTCGGGATAGGCTACGCCGTAGGCTTGCAGGGCTTTGAGACACGCGCTGTCGCCCCGCCCGAGAACCACCGCAATATCCGCGGCTCGCGGGAGGGCTTCGTGGAGGCGCTCCATGTCAATATGAGCCTCGTCCGCCGCCGCGTGAAATCCCCGGAACTCACTCTGCGGACAATGAAGATCGGCAGTGTGTCGAATACCGAGATATGTGTGTTCAGTATGGACGGCCGCACGGACAAGCGGCTCCTGAGATCCGTCATGGACAGGCTGGAGCGTCTGCCGTTGTCGCTGGTGCTGGAGAGCGGCTTCGTGCAGCCCTTCCTCGAGGAGCGCCACCCGCTCTTCTCCGGAGCAGGCGCCACCGAGCGCCCGGATACTTTCGTCTCGAAGCTCTACGAGGGACGCATCGGCATAATAATCGACGGCTCGCCGTTCGCGCTCTATGTCCCGAAGCTGTTCAGCGAGAACTTCATAATGCTGGACGACTATGTGGAAAAGCCCTTTTTCGCGTTCTTCATACGGCTGATACGCTATGCGGCGTTCCTTATCGCTATACTGCTGCCGGGATTTTACACGGCGCTTGCGAACTTCCACCCGGAGCTTATCCCCGACCCGCTGCTGCGCAATCTCGCTGCCGCCGAGGCTCTGACCCCGTACAGCGTGCTGACCGAGTGCGTCATTCTCAACATCTTCTATGAGATAATGCGGGAGGCGGGACTGCGGCTCCCGTCGAACGTCGGACACGCGGTCAGTATAGTCGGCGGTATCGTTATAGGCGATATAGTGGTGTCCGCGGGGCTTGTCGGGGCGCCTATGCTCCTTACCGTCGCCATAGCCTCGATATCCGGCTATATTGTTTCCGACCTTGCCAACCAGATATCCCTGCTCAGGTTCGGGTTCATACTGCTCGGCGGGCTGTTCGGGCTGTTCGGGCTGACAACAGGTTCGTTCGTGCTTCTGATAAGCATCTGTTCGCTGAATTCCTACGGAGTGCCGTTCACGTCGCCGCTGTCACCGTTCTCGTTCAGGGGTATGCGTGACACGTTGGTGCGTGCGGGCTGGCGGAAGCTCGGCAGGACGGAGCCGGATATCCTCGGCATGAACGGCTCGGAGGTGCGCGGCGATGAGGGGTAAGACAGGAAGCCGCGAGCTGGCGGCGGCTCTCGCGGTTTCGAGGATATTCGCGGAGGCCGCTTCTCTCCCGAACGAGTACCACACCTACGGTATGCAGCGCTTTACGGTCATTTTGCTGTCATTTGTGCTGACGGTGGTGCTCTTTCTGCCGCTGTACTTTGTGATGAAGCGCTCGGGCGGAGGGCTGTTCGCTTCCGTATCGGGGAACAGGGTGCTGCCGGGTTTCCTCGGAGCGCTTTTCTCGGTGTATCTGCTGTACAGTGCCGCGGAGACCGGGCTCCGGGCGCATTACTATACTTCCGGCACAATATTCGATGCTGCTCCGTCGGAATATTTCTATGTTTTCGTCGGCGCGGCACTGCTGTTCGCGGTGTACAAAGGCACCGAGCCTACCGTCCGCGCGGCGGTGATAACCGCGGGGCTGTTCGCGGCGTTCATGCTTATTATCACACTCTCGCTGATACCCGATATCGACACCGACAGGCTGTACCCTGCCCTGATCGACGACCCGGAGAGTCTTCCGGCGCAGGTGCTCCGTGAGACAGCCCGGAACTGTGAGCTGCCGGTGCTCGCGGTGCTCATCGGCAGAACGGACGGGAAAAGCGGCAGGGTATTCGCGGCTTACGCGGGTGTATCGTGCTTCGTCGTGCTGCTGATGACGTTCCTCGGCACCACAGTGTTCGGCGAGCTGGTGTCGCGGCTCGATCTGCCGTTCTATTCCCTGTCCTCGACCGCCGATATCACGGTACTGCACCGTATAAACGGCATAGACGTGATGCTTTGGGTCATGGCGGCGATAATAAGGCTCGCGCTGATCGCGCTGGCGTTCCGTGAAACTGCGGCCGCCTGCTTTGTCCGCGGCAGAGCTGCCGATATCGCGGCATTGGTATTCGCGGCGGCATCTGTCGGGCTCGCGGAGCTGTTCACGGCTTATCCCGCGCTGTCCGAGCCTTTGTACAGGCTGTGGGGGACGTGTCTGCCGCTCGTCGCGGCGACGGTTCTGATACCGCCGCTGACGCTTATCGGGAAACGGAGGGAACGCGCATGAAAAGGCTTATTCTATCTGCTCTCGCGGCGGTGCTGATGCTGTCGGGCTGCTCGTCGCACGCGGAGCTCAACGAACTTGCGATAGCCGAGGCGATAGGCATAGACCGCGGCGGCGACGGCTACACCGTTACGCTCCAGTATTTCAACACCGACACTTCCGGCGGTACCACGGCGATAGACAGCTCCCAGCCCAACGCGGTCACGGTGTCGGGCAGCGGTGCTACCATAGAGAGCGCTCTTGAATCCGCGTCCTACAGCTGCGGCAAGAACGTGATGCTGGGTTCTGCGGGGCTTATCGTGTTTGGCAGGGACGCGGCGTACGATCTCATGGACTCGCTGAGCTTCGCGGCCTCGCACTACAGCGGAAATCCCAGCGCCTTTATTGTTGTTTCGGAGACCGCCGCCGCAGATATCCTTAATGTAAAGTTCTCCGAGGGCAACGCCTCGGTCGAGAAGCTCGAAGGTCTGATGAAGAACGCCGAAGCCCTCGGCATGAGCCGTCTTGTTATGCTGCACGAGGCTGCGGAGGCGCTGTGCTGTCCGACGGAGAGTGTGGTGCTGCCGATGCTGAAAGCCGTAAACGACGGCTCGGAGCTCAGCGAGGAGGGCAGCACCGTGGTCGTGACAGGCGGGGCGCTCTGCACCGGAGACAGGCTTGTCGGGACTCTCCCGCCCGAGGTGATGTCGGGGCTTTGTCTGCTGACGAACGAGGGCGCGACCTGCGAACTGACGGTGAAGCTGCGCGGGAAGGACGTTTGTCTGGCTGTCTACGGCACGAAAGCAAAGAGCGCGCCGTCGTATGAGAACGGCGCGCTGCGGTTCGATATCAGTTTATCCGCGGACTGCAAGATCGTGAGCACTCAGCTTCCCGACCCGTATGGTGAGCGCGAGGCGATAGAGCGCATAGCGGAGGAGGAGCTGAAAGCCCGTGTTCTGCTGATATTTGAGGCGGTGAAGCTTTACGGGGCGGACATTCCGGGACTGTCATACAAACTGCGGTCTTATTCGCCGGAGCTTTGGCGGAGCGTTTCCGGAAACTATCGGAATACGCTGAAAAAAGCCGATTATTCTGTCTCCTGTGATCTGCACATGGAACGTTATGGTATTATGCATGGCGGGGAGCGCCCCGCGGCAAATCCGTCTGTTACTTTTTGAGGAGTGGCGGGTCTCTGCCTCGCAGCCGTTAGTTTTGTTTTTGCGTTTTATTTCGCCCGCGGCGCGGGTACCGCGCCCGCGTTCGACAAGGACTGAAAAAGACTGCCGCCCACCAGTGTGCCTGCTCCTTTAGGTACAGGGTTTGTG
>CAMVBT010000135.1 GCA_947165805.1 uncultured Clostridia bacterium | reverse complement strand
AGCCTTACATTCGTCCGATAGTCAGAGGCAAAGCGAAAGCTCCCACAGAGTTCGGTGCAAAGCTTGATCTCAGTATTGATGAATACGGCATGGCAAGACTGGAGAAACTTTCCTTTGATGCGTACAATGAATCTGATATTCTGATAACTGCATTGGAAAACTATCGCAAACGCACCGGGCATTATCCCGAAAGAGTGCTTGCAGATCAGATCTACAGAAATCGGGATAACATAAATTTCTGTAAGAAATGGCATATCAGGCTTTCCGGCAAGGCTCTCGGCAGACCGAAAAAGACTCCGGTTACTGACAAGAAAACTGAATATCAGGATAATGTGGATCGTATCGAAGTCGAACGCAAGTTCAGCCTCGCAAAACGTAAGTTCGGTTTCGGACTGATCCGCACTAAACTTGAAAATACTACAAAGTCATCAATTCTGCTGGCTATCATTGCTATGAATGTTGACAGGCTCACAAGCCTTCTCATTCGTTGGCTTTTCTGGGTTTTGTTAAGAATCCTGTTGCAGTGGGTTGTTGAGGAGAGACTAGATATAGTACATCGGTTGGGAAGAGTCGGAGGTCAGCCTGTCCGCGATGTCGCGGAGAGTCACGCTGTCGGTGAAGCTGCGGAGGTACGCGCTCATCTTGCTCCAGAGGCACTCCGAGACCGCGTCGGCGATGCGGGACTCCTCCTTCGCGCTGTAATCGGCAAGCACCGTGCAGTCAAGCGCGTTTATCACGTCCCGCAGAGTGATCTTCTCCGCGGGGCGCGTGAGCGTGTAGCCGCCGTGCGAGCCCTTAACGCTGCGGATAATGTCCGCCTGCCTCAGCTGCGGGAGTATCTGTTCGAGATACTTCGCGGAGATGTTCTGCCGCGCGGAGATGTTTATGACCGTCACAACGCTGTCGTTTGAATATATGCAGATATCGACGAGCGAGATTATCCCGCACTCGACTTTTGATGATATTTTCATCGCTGTATTCTCCGTTTCATTGTATTCCTACTGTTTTAATAAGTATAATATTTTCGAAGCGTTTTTTCAATGGTCGGAATAGATAAAAATATAATATATCCTACTATATATGTGTGTTTAATATGTAGAAATAGTTTAAATCCTATTGACATGGTATGAATAAAGATGTATAATATTGGCAAGTTAAACCGAAAACCGGTGATACGATGGGATTCAATACGTCACTGCTGCACGGAGCGGCAGTGAACGACAAATTCGGCGCAACACAGCCGCCGATATATCAGGTCAGCGCGTTCTCGCACGACAGTGCCGAAACACTCGAAAAGGTATTCGCGAACCGGTCTCCTGGATTTTCATACTCGCGTATCGGAAATCCGACTGTTGACTCGTTCGAGAAGCGCATAGCGGCGCTCGAAGGCGGTATCGGAGCGGTCGCGTGTTCGTCCGGGATGTCCGCGGTGACAATGGCGCTGCTGAACATACTGAAAGCGGGCGACGAGGTGATCGCGGGAGCGGGACTGTTCGGCGGAACTATAGAGCTGTTCGCCGATCTGAAGCAGTTCGGCATCACCGCGAGATTCGTTGACGAAGTGACCGCGGAGTGCATAGAGCCGCTGATAAATGAGCGTACAAGGGCAGTGTTCACCGAGCTTATCGGCAACCCGAAGCTCGATGTCGTGGATATAAAAAGCGTATCGGAGGTCTGCCACGCAAACGGCATACCGCTGTTGATCGACAGTACGACCGCAACGCCGTACCTCGTCCGCCCGTTTGAGCACGGCGCCGACATCGTGGTACATTCCGCGTCGAAGTACATAAACGGCGGCGGCAACTCGATAGCCGGCATCATCATAGACAGCGGGAAATTCAAATGGGACAGCGAAAAATTCCCGGCGTTCGACGGATATAAGATATTCGGGAAATTCGCATATCTCGCGAAGCTGCGCAACGGCTTCTGGCGCAATGCCGGAGCGTGTATCTCGCCGTTCAACGCGTATATGTGTTCCGTCGGGCTCGAAACGCTCGGGCTGCGAATGGAGCGTATATGTTGTAACGCGAAAGCTCTCGCGGAGCACTTACAAACGCTTGACGGCGTGACTGTCAACTACCCCGCGCTCGAAGCAAGCCCGTATCACGGTCTTGTTCAGTCGCAGTTCGGCGGCAGGGGAGGCGGGATACTCACGATACGCGCGGGCAGCAGAGAAAAGGCGTTCAGGCTGATAAACTCGCTGAAATACGCTCTCATCGCCACGAACATCGGCGATATCCGGACTCTCGTTATCCACACGGCAAGCACGATATATCTTCACGCGACGGACGAACAGCGCGAAAAGGCGGGCGTCTATGACGACACTATCCGTGTCAGCGTGGGGATCGAAGATATAAACGATCTTAATCCATTTATTTAGTATTCTCCTTTTTTCAATCATAGGGGTTCCTTGAAACCCTCTTTTTCGCGGTGCCTATCGCTCCCTCGGGACAGACGAGCAGACAGAGATGACAGCCGACACATCTGCTTCCGTTCAACCGGGGCTTTCTGTCAGCGCCGAAGGTTATTGCGCTGTGACCGCCGTCGCAGCAGGAAATAAAGCACCTTCCGCAGCCGATGCACTTATCGTTATCGAATTTCGGGAACAGTATCGTGTCGCGCTCCAGAACATCGGTAGTCTCGCTCACCGTATCGAGCGCGAGCCCGACAGCTTCCTTCACGCTGCCAAATCCCTTTTCCGCAAGATAATAATTCAGCCCGCTTGTTAGATCGTCGATGATACGATAGCCGTACTGCATCACGGCGGTCGTGACCTGCACCGAGCCCGCGCCGAGCAGGATAAACTCCAGCGCGTCCTGCCATGTTTCAATTCCGCCCATACCACTTATGTGCAGTCCCGACAGCGTTTTGCTACCCGCGAGTTCTGATATGAACCGCAGTGCGATAGGCTTTACGGCGTTTCCGCTGTAGCCGCCGAGCGCCGATCTGCCGTGAACGGCGGGCGCGGCGATATATGTATGCGGATTTACTCCGGTTATGCTTTTTATCGTGTTTATCGCGGCGATACCGTCCGCTCCGCCGCGAAGAGCCGCTTCACCCGCGGGCAGCATCGAAGCGACATTCGGCGTGAGCTTCGCAAGCACGGGTATTCTGCACCCGCGCTTTGCCGCTTTCGTGAAGCGCTCCACAAGCTCCGGCACCTGCCCGATATCCGAGCCCAGTCCGCCGTCCGCCATATTCGGGCAGGAGAAGTTGAGCTCCACAGCGTCCGCGCCGTTCTGTTCGCACAGACCTGCGAGTTCTTCCCACTCGGCTTCGTCCTTGCCCATTATCGAGGCGAGGATAAATTTTGTCGGATAGCTGATTTTTAGTCTGCGGAATATTTCCATATTTTCCGCGACGCTGTGGTCGGAAAGCTGTTCGATGTTCTTGAAACCGATGATCTCGCCGCCGCTGCCCTTGATCGCGGAAAAGCGCGGCGAAGCCTCGTGTATATCGAACGAGCAAATCGTCTTCAACGCGGCACCCGCCCAGCCCGCTTCAAACGCCCTCGCGCACATATCGTATGTACTCGCGACCACCGACGACGACAGCAGAAACGGGTTTTCGAGAGGCACCCCGCAGAGGTCGGTCTTGAGCCTGTTCTTATCGGAAGGCGCGGGCAGTTCAAGTCCCGGTCTTACTTCATCATACAGCTTATCCATAAGAGCGCGTATCGGTACTCTGCCCGCACGGACGCAGGCTTTCTCACACGGCGCGGAACAGCCTGCGCATGGGTTTTCCTGCGGCAGCACAGCGGCGGCGTATCTGCTGTTGCCGAATCTGATACTGCGGACAGCTTTTGCGGGTATCTTCGCGGGACAGGCGATTTCACACGGCGCGTCGGCGCAAAGCGCACAGTCAATGGCTGCCGAACGGCTTATACTGTTTTCAAATGACATGGCTTTATCCTCCTTTTCATGAATGTTTTCCTGCTTTCGCGCAGTGATCGAGAACTGCGGGATCATTCATTTTTACGCAAATCGAATTTGTATCTCGTTTTTGTCGCTGTATGAGTGCTTTATCTCTGCGGCAAGCTTTTTTACTATCATTACGGAAAGCTCGTCGCCGTCAGTGAACGGGTCATAGTTGGCGCCGCCGTAGGTTATGGTCATAGATGCGGCCTCGTCTGTCTCGGAGTGCTCTATATCAATGTTTATCGGGAATCCCTCGTCGTTCTGCTCGACAAATCCAATGATGTTCTGCATCACAAGCTCCTCGAACGCGAGTTCAAGGTTGCGCAGTAATCTCGGCGCTACCATATTATCTCTGCCGAACTGCTCGATCTGCGAATTAAAGCCCAGATAATCGAAATTCGCGGAGTATATCCCGAGCGAAAGTGTTTTCAGCCGCTTGATGAACGACCGCGTTTTTTCTTTGAGCGGCTGCTCAAATATCTGTTCAGGCGTGCCGTCTTCATAAATGCCGCCTTCGTCCATGTAGAAAACGCGGTTTGAAACATCTTTAGCGAACTTCATCTCATGCGTGACTATCATCATAGTCATTCCGTCTTTTGCAAGTGAGCGGATAACGGAAAGTACCTCGCCGACCATTGTCGGGTCGAGCGCGCTTGTAGGCTCGTCGAACAGTATTATCTCGGGGTGCATTGCGATAGCTCTCGCAATTGCCACACGCTGTTTCTGACCGCCCGAAAGCTCGTCGGGGTAGTTCTCCGCTTTCTCCGCGAGACCGACGCGTTTGAGCAGTTCCATAGCCTCTTTGCGCGCTTCGTCCTTAGGCTTTTTCAGCAGGTTCACGGGTGCGGACATAACATTCTCGACGATGTTGAGGTTTGCGAACAGATTGAACGACTGGAACACCATTCCCATTTTTCTGCGGACAAGGGAAATGTCGCATTTCGGGTCGGTTATAACTTCGCCGTCGATCATGACTGTTCCGGAGGTCGGTTCTTCAAGCTGATTGAGGCAGCGCAGAAGCGTTGATTTTCCCGTTCCGGACGGACCGATAACGGAGATCACATCACCCTTGTTTATCTCAACGCTGACATCTTTCAGAGGCGTTATGTTGGGATATTCTTTTCTTAGATGCTCTATCTTTATCATGCTCATTTCGTCGCACCTCTCTTTCTTTTCGGGCTTATCGCTTTCAGGACGAATTTCAGTATTATCGAAATTATCCAAGCAAGAATGAAGTAGATAATTGCCGTCGCAATAAGCGGGAAAAACGCTTCATAGGTGCGGCTGCGGATAATGTCGGACATTTTTGTTAAGTCCTGTATCGCGATGTAGCCGACTATCGAGGTGCTTTTAAGCAGCGAAACGATCTCCTGTTTATAAACCGGCAGGAAACGCACCGCCGCCTGCGGGAAAATGAACCGGAAGAATGCCTGTGTCTCGCTGTAACCGAGGGCAAGCGCGGCTTCACGCTGTCCTACGTCGATACTCTCGATTCCCGAGCGCATTATCTCGGAAACATACGCACCGACGTTCAGTGAGAAACCTATCACAGCCACCCAAACAGCATCAAGTCCCGACTTGCCCAAGATCACATAGTACAGGATCATCAGCAGAACGACCATCGGCGTACCTTGCAGCAGCTTGACATAGATGTTTGATATCGCGTTTGCAAGGCGGCTGTCTGTGCGTCTGAACATACATATCAGGAACGCGAGAATTGTGCCGAAAAGCGTTGACATAACGGTTATCAGGCAGGTCGTGCCGATACCTTCAACTATCATCTTCCAGCGGTCTTCACGGATAAAGTTTTTCTCAAAACTCTCGGCGATACTTTCAAAGAAACCGGGCGCTGCTTCTTCCTGTTCGGTTTCACTGCGAACGACTGCGACCGCGTCCGCGGTGTAATAGACATCGGAGAAATTCACGCTCTCGGCGCGCTCCGCGGTGATCATTATATTGCCCGCCGCGATGTTATACATACCGGAAGTGATGCCCGGGATAAGGCTTGCGAACTCGGCGCTGTCGATACTGAGCGAATAGCCGTACTCGCGGCAGAAGCGCGTCACCAGGTCAATTTCCAGCCCGACATTTTTGCCTTCCTTTATGTATGAGAACGGCTGCATCGTCGCGGTCGTCACCATTTTAAGCGAGCCGTTCTCTCCGGTAAGTCCGGTATCGTCAACGATCTTTTTATCCTCGTCGTCACCGAACCATACCGAAACGATCTCGTCGTAAGTGCCGTCGCTCTGAATCTTTTTCAAAAATTCGTTCATCCGGTCGCGCAGATATTCTTTGTCGGCAGACTTCTCAAACGCAAAGCCGTAAGGTATCTGCGTGAACACCTCGTTCAGATAAGTGAACCCGTCATACTGCTTTTTGAAATCCTCCGCAGTCGAGCGAGGAACCGTGAAGCAGTCGATGAGTCCCGCGTCGAGCGCCGCTCCGAGATCCGCCTGATTGTTGTACTGGTACAGGTCGGAGTTCGGATAGCGCTCTCTTATCATCACCTCATACAGACCGCCCGTTATAACGCCTATCTTCTTGTTGTCCGCGTAGTAGGAGAACGGCCTGTCCTCGACTGCGCCGCCGGAAGTATCCGATGAAATGTCGGACGCCCTTACAGCAAGCCCTGTTCCCGCAGAATAAAACGAGTCGGAATAAAGCATCGTCTGTCTGCGTTCTTCGGTCATTGAAGCCGGCGAGGCCGAAAAATCATATTTGCCCGATGAGATCCCCGCAAGAAGCGGCGTGACATCGGCGTACTCTATCTTGTATGAATATCCGTATTCACGACAAAACCTTACCGCAAGATCAACGCAGAGTCCGCAGAGCTTACCGTCCTTCACATAGCAGAACGGCGGCATACTTGAACTGGTCACGATCTTCACGGAGCCGTTTTCTCCCGTGATACCGCTCTCGTCAATTACCTTTTTGCTCTCGTCATTGCCGAACCAGATATCCTCCATTGTTTTAAGAGTCCCGTCA
>CAMVBT010000134.1 GCA_947165805.1 uncultured Clostridia bacterium | reverse complement strand
GAGTTGTGGGAGGTGGACAACGACTGGACGGGCTTCAAGTGGATCGTCAGCGACGACAACGAGAACAGCGTCATCGTGTTCCGCCGCTTCAACAAGAAGGGCGACGAGCTCATCTGCGTATTCAACTTCCAGCCTAAATACCACGAATGCTACAGCTTCGGCGTACCGTTCTACGGCGACTATCAGGAGGTATTCTCCTCCGAGGATATCGGAGCTCCGACGCATAACGGCATCGTAAGCTCCCGCAGAGAGGATATGCACGGCGAGAAGTTCGCGGTATCCGTAAAGATCGCGCCTATGTCCGCCATGTTCTTCCGCTGCGTGAAGAAGAAGGACTATGAGGCTGAGCTCGCGGTGATAAGAGCCAAAGAGGAAAAGGCCGCCAAGAAGCGCGAGGCCGCCGAAAAGCGCAGCGAAAAGAAGCGCATCGCGGAGGAAGCCGCAAGAGCAGCCGAAGAAGCCAAAAAGGCAGCAGAGGAAGCTCTGAAGGTCGCCGAGGAGGCTGCCCGCATCGCCGAGCAGACCGCAAAGGAGGCCGAGGAAGCCTTAAAGGCGGAAACGGCTCCGAAGAAGCGCGGAAGAGCCGCAGCTCCCAAGACCGAAAAGGCCGCACCCGCAAAGAAAGCACCGGCCAAAAAGCCTGCCGCCAAGAAAGAAGCGGCAGCAAAGACTGAGCCCGCAAATCGCGGCAGAAAACCGAAAGCAAAGAATTAAGCATCTCAAATAAAAACATCGGAGGACAAATTTTATGAACCATGTAAAAAAAGAATGCGTTGCTATGCTGCTCGCGGGCGGTCAGGGCAGCAGACTGTACGCGCTGACCCAGAATATGGCTAAGCCCGCCGTTCCCTACGGCGGCAAGTACAGGATCATCGACTTCCCGCTTTCAAACTGCGTCAATTCGGGAATAGATACCGTCGGCGTTCTCACACAGTACCAGCCCCTCGTGCTCAACGAGTACATCGGCAACGGCCACCCGTGGGGACTCGACCGCGTTCACGGCGGCGTGCACGTCCTGCCGCCCTATGAGACCGCTTCCGGCAAGTCGTGGTACACCGGCACGGCAAACGCTATCTACCAGAACATCAGCTTCATCGACAGATACAGCCCCGAGTACGTTGCGGTGCTCTCCGGCGACCATATCTACAAGATGGATTACTCGAAGATGCTCGACTTCCACAAGAAGAAGAAGGCAGAAGCTACTATCGCAGTGCTCGAGGTGCCGTGGGAGGAGGCTTCCCGCTTCGGCATCATGACAGCCGATGAGGAAGGCACTATCACCGAGTTCGCCGAAAAGCCGAAAGAGCCGAAATCGAACCTCGCTTCCATGGGCGTTTACATCTTCACATGGGCTACCCTCAAGCGTCACCTCATAGCAAACGAGAACGACGAGGGCGCTACAAAGGACTTCGGAAAGAACATCATACCCGCTATGCTCGACGAGGGCAGCAAGCTGGTGGCTTACCACTTCGACGCTTACTGGAAGGACGTCGGAACTATCGACAGCCTGTGGGAAGCAAATATGGACTGCCTCGACCCGAATGTTCCGCTCGACCTCTATGACCCCAAGTGGAAGATCTATTCGAGAAACCCCGTAATGCCTCCGCACTACGCCGGCCCGAACAGCAAGATCGAAAACTCCATGGTCGCCGAGGGCTGCGACATCGAGGGCGAGACCGACTTCTCGATGCTGTTTGACGGCGTTGTCATCGAAGAGGGCGCAACAGTGCGCTACAGCATCATCATGCCGAACACGATAGTAAAGAAGGGCGCAGTCATCGAGTATTCGATCGTCGGCGAGGAATGTGTGATCGGCGAAGGCGCTCACATCGGCGAAAGACCCGAGAATGTAGAGAACAGAGACGAATGGGGCGTCGCGGTAGTCGGCAACAAGATCAATATTTCCGACAACCACGTTATCCCGCCTAAGGCTATGATCTCCCAAGATGAATAATCTATATCAACAATTATCGAAAGGAATTATATAACAATGGCTAATATGTCTAATGTACTCGGTCTTATCTTCGCCAATATGCATGACATGACGGTCACAGACCTCACAAAGAACCGCGCTATGGCTTCGGTGCCCTTCGGCGCAAGATACAGACTCATCGACTTCCCGCTCTCGAATATGGTCAACTCCGGCATCTCGACAGTGGGTATCGTTACAAAATCGAATTACCAGTCCCTGCTCGACCACGTCGGCTCCGGCGACGAGTGGGACCTCTCCCGCAAGAACGGAGGCCTGCACTTCCTGCCCCCCTACTCCAACGAGATAACGGGGCTGTACAGAGGCAGACTTGAGGCTCTCGTGGGCGTAAGAGCGTTCATAAGCAAGTCCGACGCGGACTATATCGTAATGTCCGACTGCGACTGCATCGCGAACCTCGACTTCAAGAAGCTCGTTGACTATCACGAGGAAAAGGGCGGCGATATCACCGTCGTTTACGGCAAGAAGGAATTCACTCCCGAGCAGACCAGAATGAGAACTATCCTCAAGGTGGACGACAACAACGAGGTATATGACGTTCTCGTTCGTCCCGAGCTCACAGGCACACTCGACGCGAGCATGAACATATTCGTGATGTCCAAGGACTTCGTCCTTGATATAATCAACAGCGCCGCGAGCCGCAACCTGTACAGCTTCGAGGTGGACGTCCTCCAGCACAGGCTCAAGGAGTTCAAGGTGATAGGCTATGAGTTCACCGGCTACTACGCACAGATAGACGGCATACGCGCTTACTATCAGGCGAATATGGAGCTCATGAACAGAGACAACCGCAAGGCTCTCTTCAACCTCGACAACCCGATATATACCAAGGTGCGTGACGAGGCTCCCGCGAAGTACGGTCTCGATGCCGCTGTCAAGAACAGCATGATAGCAGACGGCTGCATCGTTGAGGGTACGGTAGAGAACTCCGTACTGTTCAGAGGCGTTAAGGTCGGCAAGGGCGCCGTAGTGAAGAACTGCATACTCATGCAGGACACCGAGGTCGGCGACAAGTGCGAACTCAATTATGTAATAGCCGACAAGAATGTCGTTATCGGCAATTACAGAAGCATCGGCGGCACGATAGACTATCCTGTTTTCGTGAACAAGGGCTCGACGGTATAAGCTCCCCCGCATAACAGTCAATAACTGCTCCTTTTGAAAGTAAAAGGAGCAGTTTTTTCGTCCGAGCGCGTACACTTGACTATTTCCGACAAAATTGGTATAATGAAATAAAAAAGCGAAAGGGGGACGCCGGTATGAAGCCGCAGGCGATAGTGTGGGTAACGCTGATATTCTATGTGCTTTTTATCGGCGTCCGTTTTGTATTCATGATGTATCCGGCGGACTCTGTAAAGATGCGTATGGCGCAGGAAAGCACGCCCTCGGCGTCGGAGCGGCGCGCCGACAACCTGTGGGCATACTACCTGATAAACGAAGAAAACCCGCTGAGGGCGGATTTCACGGTGGGACTTGAAAAGGTACAGGGCGACTTCATGCTTGACGAGCGGTGTGTGGGCTACGCGAAGCAGATGATAGAGGACGCCGCTGCGGAGGGCATAGAGCTGACGGTCGTTTCGGCGTACAGAAGCGTACAGAAGCAGCAGGAGAACCTCGACAACTACATAGCCCGCCTGATGAACGAAGGCTACACCAGCAAGGAAGCCAGAGCCCGCGCCGAAAAGGAGATAGCGCGTCCCTACATAAGCGAGCACAACGCGGGGCTTGCGCTCGATATCCTCACTCCCGACTGGTGGGAGACCCACGACGACATCACCGCCGACTTTGAGAACACCCCGCAGTTCCGTTGGCTTTCGGAGAACGCTCACAAGTACGGCTTCATCATGCGCTATCCCAAGGAATACGAGGACGTGACCGGCTATGTCTATGAACCGTGGCACTACCGCTTCATAGGTGTTTACTATGCCGGCAGGATCAGGGAGTCCGGGCTGCCGCTCGAATACTTCTACAAAACAAACTTTTAACAGTGTACAGTTAACAGTTAACTGTACACTGTTAACTGAAAAAAGAAAGCCCCCCGCGGTTGCAGGGAGTGATCTTAACTGATAAATATTGGGTGGGGAGCCGCTTACTTGACAATGAAGTTAGCGATAGCTGCTTCGAGCTCCACAGTGTCGTCGCTGTGAACGACAAGCCTGAGCTCCTTGGTGAGATCGAGACTGAAGATGCCCATTATCGACTTCGCATCAACAGCATACCTGCCCGAAACTATGTCAATGTCATAGTCGAATGTCATGACTGTGGATACGAATTTCTTTACGTCCTCAATGGTCTCTATCCTTACGGTGTATTCTTTCATAAATTGTCCTTTCGTGTTCTCTTTTCCTTTGTTCCGCACATTTTTATTTCTTTACTATGTGATCCGCAATTTCATCAAGGAACGCCGTGTCGTCGCTGTGTACCGTCATCTCTATCTCACGGCTCAGATCAAGGCTGAATATCCCCATGATAGATTTCGCGTCCACCGTGTATTTTCCGAGGGAAAGGTCTATATCGTAATCCACTTCGTTCGCTTTCTTTACAAATTCCTTGACATCGTCGATGCTTACCAGCTTTATGAATGCCTTTATCATTGGTATCAACCTTTCCTTTCAGACGGCAGTTCTTTTTCCCTGCCTTTGATAATATAATAGCAGATTTTCCGTGAAAGTCAAGGGTTTGGTTACATTTTCGGAACTTTTAGCTATAAAAGCGAATTGGCAGGAACTTTTTTGTTTATTTTCAACAATATCGGAGTAGATATATTATGAAATATGCTGTAATAACGTTCGGCTGCAAGGTCAATCAATACGAAAGCTCGGGTATCTGCGCGGCTATGGACGCGGCAGGCTTCGAGCGGTGCGCGGAGCCCGATTCCGCCGATATAGTGATAATAAACTCCTGCTCGGTCACGGAGAACGGCGATAAGAAAGCCCGCCATGCCGTGCGCTCAGCAAAGCGCTGCGGAGCCCTGACAGTCCTCACGGGCTGCTACCCGCAGGCGTTCCCCGACGAGGCCGCCGGGTGCGGAGCGGATATCATCTGCGGCACCGCGTCCCGCGCCCGGATACCGGAGCTGATACGCGCCTATCCCGGACAGGGCTGCGCGGCGGCGGACTTCGCCCTGCCCCGTGAGTATGAGGAGCTCCCCTGCTCCGACGCGGACAGGACAAGGGCTTTCATCAAGATAGAGGACGGCTGCGACCGCTACTGTTCATACTGCATCATACCCTACACCCGCGGACGCGTGCGTTCGCGCCCCGTGCGGTCAATAGCGGAGGAAGCCCGACTCTGCGCGGAAAACGGCCATAAGGAGACAGTGCTGGTCGGGATAAACCTGTCACGGTACGGGTCGGATATCGGACTCGGGCTCGCGGACGCTGTAAGAGCCGCCTCGGAGCCGGAGGGCATCGTGCGCGTGCGGCTGTCGTCGCTGGAGCCGGAGCTCCTCGACGAGCGCGTGACCGACGAGCTCGCCGCCTGCCCGAAGCTCTGCCCGCACTTCCACCTGTCGCTGCAAAGCGGCTGCGACGCAACACTGAAACGAATGAACAGACACTACGATACCGCGGAGTATCTGCGCATCGTCGAGCGGCTCCGCAGCCGCTTCCCGGACTGCGCCGTCACGACCGATATAATGGTGGGCTTCGCCGGAGAGACCGACGAGGAATTCGCGCAGTCGCTGAAATTCGCAGAGACAGCGGGCTTCGCGCGGATACACGTCTTTACCTACTCGATAAGGCGCGGCACCTCCGCGGAGAAGCGCACCGACCATATCCCCGAGGCGGTAAAGGCGGAGCGCTACGCGGCAATGTCCGGGACCGCCGCCCGCGTCTATGAGCGTTTCCTGCGCGACAATACCGGCAGGACGTTCGATATACTCATTCAGAAGCGCACCTCGCCGGACTACGCCGCGGGGCTCGCACCGAACTACCTGCCGGTGCGCATCTACGGCTCGGACGCGCAGCGCCATGATATCGTGACCGTGAAGATAACCGGCACCGGGGACGGCTTCTGCGTCGGCGAGGAACAACACTGACCCGGCTTAAACAAAAAATACAAAAAACTCACTATACAGAAAAAGAGGAAATGACTTGAAAAGCAAACACTTTCTGAAAGGCCTGATACACGGCATACCGATATTCCTCGGCTATCTGTCGGTGTCGTTCGGCTTCGGGATAATGGCGGTGAGGTCGGGGCTGTCGGTGATAGAAGCCGTGGCGATGTCGCTGTTCAACCTCACCTCGGCGGGACAGGCCGCGGGAGTCGGGATAATCGCGGCAGGCGGCTCGATGACCGAGATGATACTCGCCCAGCTCACCATAAATATACGCTACTCGCTGATGTCGCTTTCGCTGTCGCAGAAGCTCGACAAGTGCTTCACGACTCCGCACAGGCTCGCCGCTGCCTACGGCATGACCGACGAGATATTCGCGGTGGCTTCCGGACAGCCCGGAACCGTAACTCCGTGGTATATGTACGGAATGATACTGATATCCACGACGGGCTGGTGCCTCGGGACGTTCCTCGGAGCCGCGGCAGGCAGCATACTTCCCCCCGCGGTCTCGGACGCGCTGGGCATTGTGCTGTACGGTATGTTCCTCGCCATAATCATACCCCCCGCAAGAAAGGAGCGCGGCATTCTCGCGGCTGTCCTTATCGCGGCGGCAATGAGCACCGCGATATACTTCCTGCTGCCGTTCATCTCCGGGGGCTTCTCCGTGATGATATGCGGCATCTCCATAGCTGCGCTGTGCGCGGCGCTGTTCCCGCGCAGAGAGTCCGGAAAGGACGGTGACGCCCCGTGAACGTGAATGTGTGGCTGTACATCGCCGTCATGGCGGCTGTGACCTATCTCATCAGAGCCGTGCCGTTCACGGTGTTCCGCAGGAAGATACGCTCGCGGTTCGTGAA
>CAMVBT010000133.1 GCA_947165805.1 uncultured Clostridia bacterium | reverse complement strand
GAAGGATATCTCGAGATCAGCGAGCCTTACTGTCTCGCTTCTGTTGTCGAGAGCCTCGACAATACGCTCATAGGCTTTTTTTGCTTTGCCGGAAAGCTTGCTGTAATAGTATTTGCTTTTGAGATCGTACAGATTCCCGCAGCCCGAGATAAAATAGTCGTAGGTATAATAGCTCTTTGAACTGCCCTTTACCGCCAGAATGCGCACAGTGGCGGTCTTCTTTATCTTCAGGCCCTCGTCGGAAAAAGCCTGAGAAGACGTTGTGGGCTTTTCACCGTTCGTCGTATAATAGAGCTTTGTGTTCTTGTCCTTTTCGAATTTGAGCGTAAAGGCGTTCATGTAGGCGCCCGGGCTGTGTGAAGCTGATATGCTCACCTGCGCCGCAGATGCCGCTACTGTCAGAGCGCTTGTCGCCCCGACTACTCCGGTAAATGACAGAGCGGCAGAAATGATAAGAGCCGCAGCCTTTTTTCTAATGTTCATATTTTCTCCTTCAAATTCATTTATGTTATTTAACGTGGGCTCCATTGCGTCCCTGTCCATTGACTTGATTTTTCTGTAAAGCTCACGGTTCAGCAAGTTTTTGGGTATACTGCAATATTATACCACAAAACTCGTTAACAATCAAGATGAAACAGGCAATAAAAAGAGCTGTTTTCAGTTTTTATAAATCATTAACAAGCCCATACGCTGAAAGATAAAGTTAAGACCCTGTGTACCCGTCTTACTGCCTCGCGGTGCCGGTTCGTGACACGGGTCACCGTTGTGACAGGGCGGCAGGAACTTCGGGTCGGGGTGGTTGGTCCAGATGTCTGTGGGCTTCATACGATTATCCCCGTACTGACAGTAAGTGACTGTGTAACGCGGAAGACCCTGCATCCAGGTCATCTTTCAACATATCGGAAGTCCCTTTGGTTCGCCGCGTCCTTGCGGCGCTTTGGGGACTTCCTCATAACCTCCTGTTATGCCGCCTCGCGGGTTCTCGATAAACCAATACTTTGGCGCAAGCTCCCGAATAAGGTCGAGAACGTGTGTATCTACTTTATCACAGAAATTCGCGTAATCGCTGACAGGGTCGAGATTTCCGGTTCGGCACTGCATATTGAATTGTTCAAGGGGTTGCAAAACCGCTTCTTGCCGCGAAAGTGTGATCTGTGCGGACGGTACTTCGTGCTGGAGCGCGGCTTCTACTCGAATTACTGCAAACGCCCGGTAAAAGGGCAACCCGACAAATGCTGCCGCGATCTCGGACATCGCAAAAGATTTAACGACAAGCTAAAGACCGATCCGATCTGGAGCGTGTACCACAAGGCATACAAGGCACACGCGGCAGGATGCCGTAAAGAAGGTTTCCAAAGGCGCGCACGACGCGCGCATAAAAAGAAACCTTCGATACGCTCCGATACCTCAAAAAGAAAATGACACAGGCTGAGTTTCAGAAATGGGCGGACTATGATATCGAGATGCGGACTAAGGCACTTGACGGGGATGTTGAGTTTGATGAGTATGTCAGGGAAATGAAGAAATGACGCTCTTTGTTCCAAAATAAGAAGACAGGAAACATTTGAAACAAAGAATGATCTATCCGCTGAATAATATCCGAGCAAAAGAAATAAGCCTATATCAAGCAACAGATGCACTGTTTTGCAGCAGTCATATATATTGATATAATAAATAATCAGCAGTATATTGACATTTTAAATATAATGTGATATAATTCAATCCATGTAATCGTTTTCTTTTATAGTTGGATTTGTAAAGATATCAGATAATAAATATTACGGAGGTACCACTATGCCAAGATCAATTGAAAGAAACAAAGTGTCTGTCACAGGCGGCGTATTCAGAGAGCGAATGGAGCTCAACCGCCGCTATCTTCTGGAGCTCGACACCACCTGTCTTTTGCAGAATTTCTATATTGAAGCGGGGATAGGTCTGCCGGGAATACAGACGATATATGACCCGAAGAGCGCAAACCTGCACTGGGGCTGGGAGGCTCCGGTGTGTCAGCTTCGCGGGCATTTTCTCGGACACTGGATGTCCGCCGCAGCCCGGCTTGTCGCGAGCGAGAATGACGAGCAGCTCCGCACAAAACTGAACTTTATCGTGTCGGAGCTTGCCCGCTGCCAGAAGCGCAACGGCGGCGAATGGGTCGGTCCGATACCGGAGAAATATCTCGATCTTCTCGCGGAGCCGGAATATATCTGGTCGCCGCAATATACGATGCACAAGACGATAATGGGACTTGTTGATGCATACAGATTTGCGGGCAATAAACAGGCTCTTGAAATAGTTGACAGGCTTGCGGACCGGTACATAAAATGGGTGGAAAGAATGAAAGAAAAAGACCCGTACATCACCTATAAGGGCGAGTCGGGCGGTATGCTCGAAATGTGGGCGGAGCTGTATTCGCTCACCGGAAACGAGAAATATAATACACTGATTGACCTGTACAAAAACAGCGGACTTTACAGCCAGCTCGAACACAGCGCCGACGGACTTTCCGATGACCACGCGAACGCGTCGATACCGCTTTCTCACAGCGCAGCGAGAATGTTTGAAGTCACAGGCGACGAGTATTGGAGCAGAATAACCGACCTGTTCTGGAAGCACGCTGTCACGGACAGAGGAATGTACGCGACTACGGGCTCGAACGCGGGCGAATTCTGGATACCGATAAAGTCACACGGCACTTATCTTTCCGAGCGCGATCAGGAATTCTGCACGGTCTATAACATGGTGCGCACAGCCGACTACCTGTACAGAAAGACCGGTGACACGAAGTATTCTGACTACATCGAAAGAGCGCTGTACAACGGCTTCCTCGCGCAGCAGAACAGGGACACGGGAATGCCTGCATATTTCCTGCCGCTGATACCCGGAGCAGTCAAGAAATGGGGCAGCAGAACACGCGACTTCTGGTGCTGCCACGGAACAATGGTTCAGGCGCAGACGCTCTACAACGAACTTATATATTACACTTCCGACAAAACGCTGTCGGTGATGCAGTATATCCCGTCGCGTGTGCAGCTCGACATCAATGGCGCAAGCGTCACCGTTGAGCAGTCAACCGAGATGAAGAATTACAACAATCAGGTATTCTTCGACGATCACAAGGGCGGCGACAAGTCCCGCTGGTCGCTGAAATTCACGGTAAACTGCTCCGAGCCGACGAAATTCACGCTTTCTCTGCGCGTTCCGGCGTGGAGCAAAGAAATACGGACATTTCTCATAAATGGCGAAAAGTGCGAACCGCAGATTGAAAACAACTGCATAAACATCACCCGCGAATGGTCGGACGACACGGTGTTTATCGCGTTCACCGACGAGATAGTAATGGAACGGCTGCCGGATATGCAGGAGCTTGCAGCGGCTGTGGAAGGTCCGATAGTGCTTGCGGGACTGATCGACAAGGACTGCGGACTGACAGGTGACTTCGACGATACAGAGAGAATATTTGCGCCGCGCAGTGAGCACACATACAGTACCTACACATGGAAGCAGAACTGTCACACAACGAGAAATCAGCCTGTGAACTTCGAGCTTGTCCCGCTTTATGAGATAACCGATGAGCAATACACGGTCTATTTCAGTGAGAAGAAATGAACAGCGGCATAAGAGGTAAATGACATGGATATAAACATCGACATCGGCACCGCGTCGCTTGCGGAAAACACACGCTGGAAGGGTTTCGGATTTATCAGCGCAAACGGCTCGTCTCGCCTGCTGCTTGACTACAAATACGAACAGCCGGAAAGCTACAACGAGACCCCGGACTGCTCGATGCCGTCGATGTTGTCGGAAGTCACTATACATCGTGGTCGGATGACAATACGCGAAAGCTGCAAAGGAAATACGGTAAGGAGGTATGGTTTGCGGACAGTCGGGCAGTGTTTGGAATGAGAATTATTTCCGGCTGCGTGAGACGATAATTTTCGAAAACGGCAGATTCTCCGTGATCGTACAGCCGTATTCGATGATAACGGTGACGACTCTTGAAACACAGCGCGGTGAGTTCAATGAGCGTGAAAGCGGACTGCTTGAACTGCCGTATTATGACGATTTTGATTATCCCGACGAGTATCTTGCTGCAAGAGGCGGAGCTCCGCGATATACCACCGATGAGGGCGGAGCTTTCGAGGTGACAAAGCGTGGCGGCAGAAAGGTGCTTATGCAGAAGATCACCGCGGATATGCGCGCCGAAGAATGGGGAGCGACTCCCGAGCCTGTCACGAATTTCGGAGATGACAGGTGGTTCAATTACTCTGTGAGCGCGGATATTATTTTTTCCGTTTCCGATGAACCGGACAGCAATTACGCGGGTGTGGGACTGCGTTATAATCTTGCGGCTGACGGCGAGAGCGGCTGGGGATTTGTGCTTTTCGAGAGCGGAAAATGGTCGCTGCGCCTGAACAAAAAGACAATTTCGGAAGGCAGTACCGAAATAAACGCAGATGTAAACAATATAAAGATCGAAGCAAACGGGAATACTATAAAGGGATTCATTAACGGCAAACAGGTAACTCCCGATACGGAGAATTATCCGATACAGTCCGCCGGTCGCGCAGCGCTGTACAGCGCATATTATAACAACTGTTTTGACAATGTGAGGGTCGAGCCAATCGAGGGCGCAGATACTTATGTGATACGATTTGACAACACCGAAAGGACACGGAGCTTTCGATAGATTCGTTCGAGATACTGCAAGCACGGAGCCATGTTTTGTGAACACCGGAGTCACAGCAGATGATCCCGAAGATTTCGTTCAATGTATTATTACGTTATATTTCAGCTTGCCATATTCATCATCTGAAACAGGCTCGCACCATTCTGTACTGCCGTCCTCACCCGGTATCTCAATTGCAAGGTGAGCGAACCAACTTTCCTTCGCCGCACCGTGCCAGTGCTTAACCTCGGCAGGGATATTCACAATATCGCCGGGATTTAATTCTCTCGGCTCTTTTCCGTATTCCTGATACCACCCGCGACCGCCGATGCAGATAAGCATCTGACCGCCTCCGCTTTTTGCGTGGTGGATATGCCAGTTGTTACGGCAGGCGGGCTCAAATGTCACGTTATAAATCGGTATCTGCTCGGTAGATACAGGCGAAAGATAGCTTTGCCCCACAAAATAATCACCGTAAGGATTCGGCTCTCCTATCGGGAACATGATCTCTGTCTGGAATCTGTCCTTATCAGAAACGGCAGGAGCACTTTCAGCATATACTTCCTTTGCAATATTGAACACCGCCCAAGCGTGCGGCCAGCCTGCATAGAACGCAGTGTGTGTGATGACTGCAGCCATTTCTTTCTGTGATACGCCGTGATTCTTAGCGTTCTGGATATGATAGCGGATAGAATTATCCGTCACACCCTGAGACATAAGAGCTGCTACTGTGATGATACTGCGTGTTTTCACGTCAATATCGGTATTGTTCCAGTTCTCTCCGAACAGGATATCATCGTTGAAATGGGCAAAGTCGGGAGCAAACTCACCGAGCTGGTCTCTGCCTGCTGTCTGTACGATCTTTTCTGTCATAAAAGCACCTACTTTCTTATGAATTGTTCGTCTTTGTCCGGCAGACCGCCCTCATCGCTGATATACCGCTCCACCGTCATGTGAAGATCGTATTTGTTCCGAAGCTCTGTTATCTTCTGCATCATAGGCGATGCGTGGTGACGGTCAATCGCCGCCTGATCTGTCCATTCGTCTATCAGCAGAACGGTTTCCGGATCGTCAAGCGAAAGATAATATTCGTAGCGCAGATTGCCTTCCTCTGCACGAATTGCTGCGACGGTTCCGCTTGAAATCATTTCTTCGGCAAATGCTCTCGCAGAGCCGTTTTTGCCTTTATATCGCAGATTTACGGTTATGCTCATTACATACTCTCTTTCAGCACCTTTACGATCTCATCGCGGTCAAGCACCTTGTAACCGCCTTCGAGAATAAACGTAGCATCTGCTATGCCTTCGATCATATCCTCGGTCGCACCAAGATCTTTGATATTCATCACAAGCCCGATCTCCTTCATCCAGCTTTCCATTGCGGAAAGTCCTTCGTTTGCAAGCTGTTCATCTGTCTTTCCGGCGCGGGAGATGCCCCAGACTTCGGTCGCAAAACGTGCGAACTTCTTCATACCGTAGGGCATGATGTATCTGTAATACGGCAGAGAAACGGCGGCAAGTGTCATGCCGTGCGTAGCGTCGGTGTAAGCTCCGACCGCCTGACCGAGCATATGCACCATCCAGTCGGTAGATTTGCCTCTCGAGACAAGCGTATTCAGCGCCCATGTTGCCGTCCACATGATGTTGGAACGTGCTTCGTAGTCCTGCGAATTTTCGACTGCGATACGGCTCGAATGAATAAGCGAACGCATCAGACCCTCGCTGATATAGTCGGAAGTATTATCGTCCTCGCCGGAGAAATACTGCTCGCAGATGTGATTGAAAATATCGTAGATTCCCGCGCACATCTGATATTTCGGCAGAGTCATCGTGTATCTCGGATTGAGAATAGAAAACTTCGGCATAATATCGTCACCGAACACATGACCTATCTTCTGCTTAGTGTGGTGGTTTGTGATGACCGAACCGCCGTTCATTTCCGAACCTGTGCCTGCCATAGTCAGTACACAGCCAACGGGAATGATCTCACAATCGGGCTCTTCAAAGCGGATAAAATATTTCTCCCATGGGTCGTCATTGCAGTTTACGGAAACGGACACAGCCTTTGAATAGTCGCATACAGAACCGCCGCCGACTGCGAGTATGAAATCCGACTTGTTCTCACGGGCGACAGCTACGCCTTCGTTCAGCTTGTCGCTTGTCGGGTTCGGCATAACGCCCGCCACCTCTGCGACGTTCTTCCCGCAATCTTTGAGAATAGCGATTATCTCGTCATACAGACCGTTCTTTTTGATAGAACCTCCGCCGTAAA
>CAMVBT010000132.1 GCA_947165805.1 uncultured Clostridia bacterium | reverse complement strand
TCTGCGCAGGCATAGACGCCTGCGAGGTCGGAGTAAGCCAGCAGCCGCAGGTCGGGGCAGGCCTCGATATCCTCGCGCAGCACCTCGGAATGGCGTGAGTGGGGGACGAAGAACGTATCGTCGAAGCCCATGAACAGCGGGTGGTTCTCGATGAGGACCTTGTGCGGGAACACGCCGAACATCTTTTTGTCGAGAGTGTGTTTTTCTATGCCGTAGTGGTAGTAGAGCCCCGCGAAGGCTCCCCAGCATAGGTGAATGGTCGAGTAAGCGTGGGACTTTGTCCATTCCATGATCTTGCAGAGCTCGTCCCAGTAGAAAACGTCGGTGAACTCATATTTTTCGACGGGAGCGCCGGTAATGATGAGCGCGTCGAAGTATTCATCCTTGATCTCGTCGAAGGTCTTGTAGAATGTATGCAGATGTTCCGCGGCGGTGTGGCGGGAGGTATGGGTCTCGGTATGGAGCAGGGTGATATCGACCTGCAGGGGGCTGTTGCTCATGAGTCTGAGAAGCTGGGTCTCGGTCTCGATCTTCTTTGGCATCAGGTTGAAGATAGCGGCTCTTATAGGTCTTATATCCTGCTTTATGGCGCGTTCCGCGGGCATAACGAAGATATTTTCGTTTATGAGCGTGCTGAACGCGGGAAGATTGCTCGGAATGTTTATCGGCATTAAGACATCTCCTGTTTTTCTTCTGTTCCGTTGTTTCGTATAAATATTAAATGATATTATACCATAAAACCTCCGTAAAATCAATGATTATCCGAAAATTTTTTACTGAATTTACAAAAAATGTTGCAATCCTTACAGTTTTGTGATATAATAAACTGTATATTTGTGTTTCTTCTCCGGATAATAGACTTGTCGGAAAAAACAGTCTGCCGAAAGGAAGAAATATGGAAAACGAACGTGAGAACGACGAAAAGCGCGGGGACGATATCACGGAGGAACCCGAGTCGGGCTTCGTGGCGGCACAGAACGCCGAGCATCTTATCCACTGCCTGACGATAATAGGCGAGATAGAGGGGCACTATATACTGCCTCCGCAGAACAAGACCACGAAGTACGAGCATATAATCCCGGCTCTCGTGGCGATAGAGCAGGACAGGACGATTGAAGGCCTGCTGATAATCCTGAACACGGTGGGCGGCGATGTCGAGGCGGGGCTCGCGATAGCGGAGCTGATAGCCGGCATGGAGACACCCACGGTCTCGATAGTCGTGGGCGGGGGACATTCGATAGGAGTGCCGCTCGCGGTCTGCGCGAAACGCAGCTTCATCGTACCCACGGCGACAATGACGATACACCCGGTCAGAATGAACGGCCTTGTTCTCGGGATACCGCAGACGCTATCGTACTTTGACCGTATGCAGGACAGGATAACGAGCTTCGTCACCCGCAACAGCCGCATCTCCGCGGATAAGTTCCGCGAGCTGATGATGAAGAAGGACGAGCTGGTAATGGACGTGGGCTCGGTGGTGGACGGCGAAACGGCTGTCTCCTCGGGGCTGATAGACTGTCTCGGAGGGCTGTCGGACGCGATAAAGTGCCTGTACGGGCTTATAGATGAGCGAAACGCGGAAAAGGGGGAAGAAAAATGATCCTCCATTCTATCGTGAGCCCCAGCGACATATTCTGTAACAGGGACGAACTTCCGGCAAGTTCGGAGTACAGGCGTGTGCCGGGCGGCACTGTCGAGGTCGTCAACGGCAGGGTAAGGCGGCTCATCTCCACGGACCCGCGAATGTATCTGAACGATAAATACAGACCGGATACGGTCTTCGGAAAATGCTGAGCGTTTTCCGTACATAAACCGCAAGTGTAAGGAACAGAAGGAGAAAGTACATAATGAGAGACATAATAAGCATAATCATACAGGCGGTGATACAGGGCTTCACCGAGTTCCTGCCCGTATCGAGCTCCGGGCATCTGTCCGTGGCGCAGCATTTTATGAATGTCGGCGAGGAAAACCTGCTGATATCGGTAGTCCTGCATCTCGGCACGCTGGCGGCGATATGCGTGGCGTTCTGGGGACGCATCTGGGGCATGATAAAGGAGTTCTTCCTTACGATACGCGACATCTGCAAGGGTCAGTTCAGCTGGAGCAGAATGAACGACGACCGCAGAATGATGTTCATGGTGATAATAGCGACGCTGATACTTGTTCCGTTCGTGCTGATAAAGGACTTCTTCACGTCCGTGCAGGGCGACGGCGACATAATCTTCGAGGGCTGCGCGTTCATATTCACGTCGATAGTGCTCATTCTCTCGGACGCGTGCGTCAAGGGCTATAAGACCGGCAAGGACATGAAGGTGAAGGACGCGGTCGCGGTGGGACTGTTCCAGTGCGTGGCGCTGTTCCCGGGAGTTTCGCGCTCGGGAAGCACGATATCCGCGGGACTGTTCTGCGGCCTCACGCGTGATACGGCGGCGGCGTTCTCGTTCATTCTCGGCATACCTGCCATACTCGGCAGCGCGGTGCTCGAGTTCAAGGACGTAATGGAGGAAGGCACAAGTCTCGAAGTCCTCCCGCTGGTCATCGGAGCTGTCGTTTCCGCTGTGGTGGGAATATGCGCAATAAAGCTCGTCGAGCTCATAATAAAGAAGGACAAATTCAAGATATTCGGCATCTACACGCTCATTCTCGGAATAGTGTGCATAGGCATCGGGATATATGAAACAGTCACCGGGAACCACATACATATAGCGATATAAGAAGTTACATACAAAGGGAAGGTTGAAAAATGTCGGAAAGCGTCAAGGGCAAGCAGCCGCAGAAGAAGACAGCAAAAAGCGGCGGAGTCTCTGACAAAAGAAAAGAGGAGCTGCTGAGGGCGGAAACGAAGCGCAGGCACACGATATCCATTGTGATGTTCGCTGTGGGTCTGCTTCTTTTCGCGCTGTCCGTGATAGGCAACGCGGCGGCGGAGGAGCCCTCGGCATGGGATTCGCTCCACGCCTTCATGTTCGGCGTATTCGGGATAACGGCGTTTCTTGTCGGCCCCGCGGTCATATACATAGCGGCTCTCATCTCCGCGGACATGACAAAGGCCACGGTAGCGAAGCGCCTTGTGCAGCTCCTGCTCCTGCTGCTGTTCATCAGCGCTGCCGCGCAGGTGATATTCGTAGGCTCGATAGGCGACCCGGAGGCAGGCTCCGGAGCCAACGCAGGCGACACGATAAAATACGCGTATGAGTCCGGCAAGCTGCTGAAAGGCGGCGGAACTGCGGGTCTGATATTCGGGTTCCCGCTGCTTTTGTTCGGACAGGTGGGCGCGATAATAATACTGATACTTATAGTGTTCGTGGCGTTCATGCTCATAGCGGACAAGTCCCTGCCCGATCTGTTCCGCGCGCTGACAACTCCCGCCCACAGGATAAAGGAGCATCACGAAAAGGCTGCCGAGGAGCGCGAGCTCATACGCCCGGAGCTTGAGCGTATGGAGGAGGAGAAGCGTCAGAGGCGCGAGGAACGGCGCGAAGAACAGCGCGAACAGCGCCGCCAGCAGCAGGCTGCGAAGCGCGAGGCCGCAATGACGCCCGAGGAGCGCCGCCGCAGCAGATTCGACTCGATAGCGGGCGTAACGACCGGCGCACAGCAGACGGTCACCGAAAAGGACAAGCGCGAAGCCGCCGAGATCGAGAAGATGAAGAAGGATCCGGTAGAGGAGCAGAAAAAGGACAGCGAGGAGTTCCGGAAGGATCTCAAGGATTATCTGAACATAAAGTACGACGGCGAAAAGAGCCGTATAAATCTTCAGCCCGCGTTCCCGACCGAGGAAACAAAGCCTGAACCTTACAGCCCCGACGCGCCGAAGTATGCCGACGAGAGCGACACGGATACACCGGAAAAGCATCTTAACCCCGTGGTAAAGCACGACAGCCTGATAGACCCCGCGAACAGGGCTCCCGAGCCGCCTGCCGTGCCGGAGACCGGAGCGGAGGAGCAGGCTCCGGAAGAGCAGATGACCGCGGAGCGGGAGACCGAGCTGCCCCCGCCGTGGGAGGACGTACCTCCGCCGCCTGAGGCGCCGCCCGCCGTGCCGGAGAAGAACGGCGACATAGTCGAAGCGATAAAGGACTTTACGGAGGAGCGCAGGGAGCAGGAGCGCATAGACGCGGAAAACGCCGCGGCTCTCGCACAGGCCGCCGAACAGGAGCGCGCGAAGCTCTATGCCGTCGAGGGCGATCATTACACTCTCCCGACGCTCGATCTGCTCAATGACGTGGTACACGAGCGCTCGGACGAGGACATAAACGCCGAGATACAGAGCAACGCCGAAAAGCTGGTGAGCACTCTGAAAAGCTTCGGAGTCGAGACAAAGTTCCTCGAGGCCGCAAGAGGACCGTCGGTAACGCGTTACGAATTACAGCCCGCACCGGGCGTCAAGATATCGAAGATAACGGGACTTGTGGACGACATAGCGCTGAACCTCGCCACGGCGGGAGTGCGCATAGAAGCGCCGATACCGAACAAGGCTGCGGTCGGCATCGAGGTGCCGAACAGGACTGTCGAGAGCGTACCGTTCCGTGAAATGGTCGATACCAAGGATTTCCGCGAAACGAAGAGCAAGCTCGGCGCGGTGCTCGGAAAGAGCATCTCGGGCGAAGTCGTGATCGCGGACATAGCGAAGATGCCGCATATACTTATCGCCGGCACTACCGGTTCGGGTAAGTCGGTCTGCGTGAACTCGATAATAATGAGTATCCTGTTCCGTTCGACGCCCGAGGAAGTAAGACTGCTGATGATCGACCCGAAGGCGGTCGAATTCATGATCTACAACGGCATACCGCACCTGCTGATACCCGTGGTGACCGACCCGAAGAAGGCGTCGGGAGCTCTCGCGTGGGCAGTGACGGAGATGCTGAACCGCTACAAGCTGTTCTCGGACAACAATGTCCGCGATCTCGGAGGCTACAACAAGCTCGCGAAGACCCGCGACGACCTTGAGCCTATGCCGCAGATAGTGATATTCATAGACGAGCTCGCCGACCTGATGATGGCGTCGCCGGGCGAAGTCGAGGACAGTATATGCCGACTCGCGCAGATGGCGCGTGCTGCGGGAATGCACCTTGTCATCGCGACGCAGAGACCGTCCGTCAACGTTGTTACGGGTGTCATCAAGGCGAATATCCCGAGCCGTATCGCGCTGAAAGTCGCCTCACAGGTGGACAGCCGCACGATCATAGACGGCGCGGGCGCGGAGAAGCTGCTCGGACGCGGAGATATGCTCTACGCGCCTGTCGGGATGCCGAAGCCCATGAGAGTTCAGGGCTGCTGGGTATCCGATCAGGAAGTCGAGAGGGTAGTGGAGTTCATCAAGAATTCCTTCGTGCTCGACTACGACCAGAGCGTCATCGAAGAGATCGAGCGTCAGGCGGAGCTCGCCGCGCAGAAAGCGGAAAAGGGCGGCAAATCGCGTGACGACGGTGACGACGCGGACGGCGCGCTCGAGGACGACAAGCTCGACGAGGCTATCGAGGCGGTCATCGAGGCAGGACAGGCAAGCACATCGTATCTCCAGCGCCGCTTAAAACTCGGCTACGGCAGAGCAGCGCGCCTCATCGACACAATGGAGAAGCTGGGTGTCGTTGGCGCCTTCGAGGGCAGCAAGCCGCGTCAGGTCATAATGACCAAGCAGGAATGGTACGAACGCAAGATGAACAAGGATAACTGAAATGTCTGAAAGAAACGGCACAAAGACCGGTAAGAAAAACAGACTATGGTATGTAATTGCCGCGGTAGGCGCTGCTGCGCTGATCTCCGCGGCTGTCTTTCTTTATCGGCATTATAGATCGCCGGAACTGCCCTGCGGCACGGCGGAGGTCTGTTTCATAGACGTGGGGCAGGGCGACTGCACGCTGATATCGGCGTGCGGGAAGAACATACTGATAGACAGCGGCGGGGAAGACGCATACGGTAAGGTCTCGCAGTTCCTGTCCGCGCGCGGTGCGGAGCGGCTTGACCTGCTGATAATGACGCACCCGCATTCCGACCACATGGGGAGTATGTACCGGATAGCGGAGAGCTTCGCGGTCGGCGGCTTCATGATGCCGGAAACTGGCGGGCTTACCCCGTCGCTGCCGCAGTACGGCAGGCTCACGGAGGCTCTTGAAAAGCGCGGAGTCCCCGTTTCCTTCGCGAGACCCGGCACTTTTGTGGAACTCGGCAAAGACTGCCGTCTTGAGATAATAGCGCCGGTCGGCGACTATGAAGATATGAACAATTATTCGATAGTTATGCGCTTTGTGTACGGGAGCGTCCGCTTTCTGCTGACGGGCGACATAGAGAGCGAAGCCGAGAAGGACATACTTGCCTCGGGCGCGGATATCGGAGCGGACGTGATAAAGGTACCTCATCACGGCAGCGGCTCATCGGCGCTAAAACGCTTCATACAGACGGTCTCGCCGTCATACGCCGTCTTTTCTGCGGGCGAAGGCAACGAGCACGGCCACCCGCATGAAAATGTTGTCGATCTTTATCGGAAATGCGGAGCGGTCATATACCGCACAGACAGGAACGGAACGGTATTTTTCACGACGGACGGCGTGACGCTCACGGTCAGGACTGCGGGATAATGCCGGTTTTCGTTGTGAAATTAACGAACCCGCGGCGGCAAACAGTGTTTAAAAGTTGGTCAAAGCAACAAAAATTCCGTGAAAACGGTTTACTTTACGAAAATACTATTGACGAAAGCAGTTCTGTATGCTATTATACACTCGTAAAGCGGAACTCTCAATGAATTAGTTTTTATATCAATGATTTACTTTAGCTGTCCTGATGTGGCGGCTGATTTTTTTATCCGCCTGATTTTTGGCGGAAATAATATACTGCTCCCGTTGTTTTTTTTCTGCTTAATGTGATATAAGCGGCGAGCCGCCGCCCCCGATATTGCCTCGAATAGTATATTTATATTTTTACTTTCTGCTCCCGTTGTTTTTTTCTGCTTAATGTGATATAAGCGGCGAGCCGCCGCCCCCGATATTGCCTC
>CAMVBT010000131.1 GCA_947165805.1 uncultured Clostridia bacterium | reverse complement strand
AAGATCCCGAGGACTTTACGGAGAGCTTTATTTCCGCGCTTTCGGATGACACTCCGAAGGTCGGACTGGAGAAGCCCGAAGAGGACGGCCAGCTGTGGGGCGAGCTCTATGTGCATCCCGACTACTGGAGTGCCGGAGACTATGACCTTGTGTTCGCGGACGGTTTAAAGCCCGTGGCGAGGGTATACCTGAAATTATACAGCGAAAATGAGCTTACGGTGAAATCCGACAGCGAGCTCGAAAAGATGATGACCGACGCGAAGAAAGCCGCGGAATAAAACAGAGAGAAGGACAAAGAAATGAGTTTTGATGAGGCAATGAAAAGACTCGAAGAGATATCAAAGGAAATGGACAACAAGGAACTGCCGCTTGAAAAGGCGGTGGAGCTCTATTCCGAGGCGGCGGGTCTTGTGGAGACCTGCAAGAAGGAGATCGCGGAGGCAAAGCTGAAAATAGAAAAGATAGAGAACGGCGGGGCAGACAAATGAGCCGTAATATCGAAGAATACATCAGCATGACCGAGGGCAGGCTCCCGGAGCTGTTCCCGTCGGAGAAGCTGCCGCAGGGAACGGTCATAAAGGCCGCCGGATACAGCCTTGAGGCTGGCGGCAAGCGCATACGCCCGGTGCTGACACTCGCGTTCTGCGAGATGTGCGGAGGCAGAGCGGAAAGCGCTCTGGACGCGGCCTGCGCGGTAGAATATCTGCATACATACTCGCTGATACACGACGATCTGCCGTGTATGGACAACGACGATATGAGGCGCGGCAAGCCGAGCTGCCACAAGGCGTTCGGTGAGGCGGCGGCTCTGCTGGCGGGCGACGGTCTGCTGACGCTGGCGTTCGGCGCGGCGGCGGGAAATAAGCGCGTGCCGCCGGAGGCTGCCGTGAAGTGCGTTTCTGCGCTCGCGGAGGCCGGCGGGTTCACGGGCATAACCGGAGGTCAGCAGCTCGACAAGGATATGGAGAACGGCGGCTTTGAGACCGCGCCGCTGATACTGCCGATGTACTCGATGAAGACCTCGGCGCTGATAAAGGCGGCGTGCCTGTGCGGAGTGTACTGCGCAGGGAGCCCGGACGAGGCGGAATACGCTGAAAAAGCGTCGGAATACGCCGAAAACCTCGGTCTCGCGTTCCAGATAGTTGACGATATACTCGATGTGACGAGCACCGCGGAGGAGCTCGGAAAGCCCATCGGAAGCGACGCGGCGCAGGGCAAGAACACCTTCGTCAGCGTCTACGGGCTCGATATGGCGGAGATCGAAGCCGCGGATTACACACGCAGGGCGCTCGCGGCGCTGGAGGGCTTCCCGGACAGCTCGTTCGTGCGTGAGCTCACGGAAAATCTGCTTTCAAGGAAAAAATAAAGGGATATGCTGGAGAAATGATATGTCGGATCTGATAAATATAGTGCTTCTGGCGGGAGCCTCGGCGTGGTTTGCCGCGCAGCTGCTGAAACTGATTATATACGCGATCATGAACCATACCCTGCGTATAGAGAGGATATGGGGAGCAGGCGGTATGCCGTCGTCCCATTCGGCCTTTGTGTGTTCTCTCGCGCTCGTGACGTGCAGAGTGCATGGTTTTACTTCCACAGAGGCGGCTCTTGCTATGTCGCTGGCGTTCATCGTCATGTATGACGCCTGCGGAGTTAGGCAGGAAGCGGGCCGCCATGCGAAGGAGATAAACAGACTGCGCCGCGTGGTCGATAAGCTCGACGACGAGATAGTCGAGAAGCTCGACGAGGAAGTCGATATCGAAGCCGACGAGAATGAGCCGGACAAGGAGCTCAAGGAGTTCCTCGGGCACACGCCGATACAGGTGATATGCGGAGCTCTGCTCGGTATCCTCATAGGCATATTGTTCCCTGTATGACAGATAATCCGAAAGGACAGACATCATGATCCTATCCGAAAATATAACCCCCGATATCGTGAAACAGCTCTCGCTGGAAGAAAAGAAACAGCTCTGTGAGGAGATCAGGGCTTTTCTTATTGACAGCGTTTCAAAGACCGGAGGTCATCTCGCCTCCAACCTCGGCACTGTGGAGCTCACCGTGGCTCTGCACAGCGTTTTCTCGACCCCGCAGGACAAGATAGTTTTCGATGTGGGGCATCAGTCCTATACCCATAAGCTGCTCACCGGACGCAAGGAGGGCTTTTCCGGACTGCGCTCGAAGGGCGGGCTCTCCGGTTTCCCGAGGAGCTCCGAGAGCGAGCACGACGCCTTTATCGGCGGCCACAGCAGCATTTCCATATCCGCGGCTCTCGGCATCGCAAAGGCAATGGAGCTTGAGGGAAAAGCCGGTAACGTCATAGCCGTCATAGGCGACGGAGCCCTTACGGGCGGTCAGGCGTATGAGGGACTGAACAATGTCAGCAAGCTTTCAAATAATCTGATAATCATACTCAACGACAACGAGATGTCCATTTCCCGCAGCAAGGGTTCGGTGGCGGATTACCTGACCCGTATGCGTTCGTCGCGTTCGTACTACGACAAGAAAGCAGCGGTCAAGGACTTCCTCTCGCATTCCGAGCTCGGCAAGGAGATATCCAAGTCGATAAGCGGCACGAAGGACCTTGTGAAGTTCGCCATTTATCAGAGCAACATCTTCGAGAGCCTCGGACTGAAATACTACGGTCCGGTGAACGGCCACGACCTCGGCAAGCTGATAGAGATACTTGAAATAGCGAAGCTCACCGACGAGCCCTGCATAGTACACGTCAAGACCAAGAAGGGCAAGGGCTACAAGCCCGCCGAGCTCAATTCCGGCGAGTACCACGGTATCGCGCGCAAGGACGGCGCCAGACGCAATGCGGCATCGTTCTCCGAGGCTGCGGGAACGGCTCTGCTGGACTTCGCGGAGAACGACGAAAAGATATGCGCCGTGACAGCGGCGATGAAGTGGGCTACCGGTCTCGAGCACATAGCGAAGGAATACCCGGAGCGCTTCTTCGACGTCGGGATAGCCGAGCAGCACGCTCTGACGTTCTGCTGCGGGCTTGCGTCGGAGGGTATGCTGCCGGTGTTCGCGGTGTATTCGACATTTCTGCAGCGTTGCTTCGACCAGCTCGTTCATGACGCTTCGATAGAGAAGAAGCACATCGTGCTGATGATAGACAGGGCGGGCTTCGTGGGCGAGGACGGCGAGACACATCAGGGTCTTTTCGATGTACCTATGCTCACAGCCGTGCCGGGTACGTCGATATACGCCCCCTATGACCGCGTTACGCTGAAACTCTGCATGGAGAAGGCGCTGTACGAAGATGAAGGAGTCGCGGCTGTGCGCTACCCGAAGGGCGTCTGTCCGGCAGGCGTGCGCAGAAAGTACAGGGACTTCTGGCATTCCGGAAAGACCTGCTCAAAGCTGATAATAACATACGGACGCCCTGCGCAGTACGCGCAGGATATCCCGGGAGCCGACACGCTCGTTCTGCTGAAAATATTCCCGATAAGCGGCGGGGCTGCGGATATTGCCGCAGGCTATGAGAACGTGTACTTCTTTGAGGAGGGCATGAAGAGCGGCGGCATCGCGGAGAAGTTCCTCTGCGCTCTGTATGAGCGTGGTTTTTCCGGGAAATATCATATCACGGCGGTGGAAGGACCCGTGGGAGCCGCCGACACAGAGACCCAGCTCGCGGACGCGGGGCTTGACCGCGCGGGCATCGGGAAAAGGATAGCCGATGAATAAGAGGCTCGACCTGATACTCGCGGAGAAGGGGCTTGCAAAGAGCCGCACGGCCGCTCAGGCTCTCATAAAGGAGGGCAGCGTCACCGTGAACGGCAGGACGGTCTCAAAGCCCTCGGAGATCTTCGACGACGAAAGCGGCGTGTTCGCTGTGGCGGAAGACTCGGCGCTGACGAAATATGTCGGACGCGGAGGACTGAAGCTCGAAACGGCGGTGAAGCACTTCGGCATAGACCTGAACGGCGCGGTGTGCCTTGATATAGGCGCGTCAACGGGCGGCTTCACGGACTGTATGCTGCGGTACGGCGCGGCGCGCGTCTACGCGGTGGACGTCGGGACTTCGCAGCTCGACCCGAAGCTGCGCTCCGACAGCCGGGTGATATCGCTCGAGAACCTCGACATACGCGAAGCCGGAGAAGACGTGATACCGGAAAAAGTCGGATTTATCTCGATAGACGTGTCGTTCATCTCGCTGACGCTGATACTTCCTGTTATCGGGAAATTCGCGGCTCCGGGAGCCCGCTGCGCCGCGCTTGTAAAGCCGCAGTTCGAGCTGGGCAGACAGCGTATCGGAAAAAGCGGCGTGGTAAAGGACCCGAAGCTGCGCGAAAAGGTGAAGAACGAGACCGCGGCTTTCGCGGAGAGCCTCGGATATAAGGTCGCGGGCGTGATACCCTCGGGTATAGCGGGCGGCGACGGGAATATCGAATATATGATGTATTTCACGATACCGTAAGGAGTAACGGGAAGATGAAAATATTTGTGATACCCTGCGCGAGCAAGGACAAAAGCACGGCGCTGCTGCCGTCGGTGATTACGGTGCTGCTGGAGTCGGGTGTGAAGCCTCTGCTGACGGAGAGCGCTGCCGGACAGTGCGGAGAGAGCCGCGCGGAATGTATGTCCGCCGAGGAGGCTGTCGCCGAATGTGATATGCTGATGACGATAGGCGGCGACGGAATGCTGCTCAAATGGGGCAAGCGCGCGGCTGCTGCGGGAAAGCCCGTCATAGGCATAAACACCGGACGCGTGGGTTTCATGACGGCTGTGGATGTCGATGAGCTCGACAAGCTGAAAGCCCTTGCCGACGGGACGTATTCCCTGAGCCGCAGAATGATGCTGACCGCAGAACATACCCACAGCGGCGGAACTCAGCAGCTCACCGCGCTGAACGATGTGGTGCTGTTCAAGGAATCAGGTTCGAAACTGCCCGAATTCGAGGTGCGCATAAACGGCGCCCTTGTCAACAGAGTGCGCGCTGACGGCCTTATTTTCAGTACGCCCACGGGCTCCACGGCCTATGCTCTGGCCGCGGGAGGCCCTATAATCGAACCGACGGTGGAGTGTATACAGATGACGGCGCTCAGCGCCCACACCCTGCTGAACCGTCCGATGATATTCAGTTCAAACGACGTGGTCTCCGTTGACCATATCCCGTATGAAGGCAGCCGGGTGTATATGAGCGTGGACGGCAGCGACGGGATAGAGCTCGCGTCCGACGACAGCCTTGTCATAAAGCGCTCCGCCGTGCATCTTGACATCGCGGAGGTCGGAGTAAGGAGCTTCTTCTCGAATGTTGGCGAAAAGCTGATGACACCGCTCAAGTGATATATGGAAGAACGGAAATATGAAAAGACAGAGACAGAACGAGATACTCGCGATAATATCGGAGTTTGAGATAGAAAATCAGGAAATGCTGTGTGAAAAGCTGCGTGAGCGCGGCTATAACGTCACACAGGCTACTGTGTCGAGAGACATAAACGAACTCTCGATAGAAAAGACAGTATCCGAAAACGGCGTGAACTGCTATATGCGAGCGAAGGCTGCCAACAAGCGGCATTTCGAGACCATATTCAGCCAGTCCGTAACGCACATAGACTGCGCGGGTAACATAGTCTGCGTCAAGTGCCACAGCGGGCTCGCGAACGCTGCCTGCGCCATGTTCGATACAATGAACATCGACGGAGTGGTCGGCACTATCTCCGGCGACGACACCATTTTCATTCTCGCCAGGACCGAGAATGACGCGAAAAAGCTCGCCGTGCAGCTTAAAGATATGGTATAGGGGATAAGGATGTTAAAGGAACTGTATATAGAAAATCTTGCCGTCATCGAAAAGGCGGATATAGCGTTCACGGACAGATTCAACGTCTTTTCCGGCGAGACCGGAGCGGGCAAGAGCATACTCATAGGCGCAATAAACGCCGTTCTCGGCGGCAGGGTACACAGGGACATTATCAGGACGGGGACTGAACGCGCGAGCGTTTCCGCCGTTTTCGATACAGTCCCTCATTTTGTGGCGGAGAAGCTCGCGGCGAACGGCTACGAGACAGACGGTGAACTGCTCGTCAAGCGCGACATATACGCGGACGGCAGGGGACAGGTGCGCATCAACGGACAGCCCGCCACCGCGGCGCTGCTGAAAGAGATAATGACCGGACTTATAGACATACACGGCCAGCACGATACAAGAATACTCACAGACCCCGCCAATCAGCGCGAGCTCATAGACGGCAGCGCGGGGCTTAAAGACAGACTTGACGCTTATGCGGCGAAGTTCCGCGAATTCTCGGCGCTCAGCAAGCGCATAAAGCGTCTTGAAGCCGAGAACAGCGAAAAGGACGAGCGCATCGAAAAGCTGAAAAACGATATTGATTCTGTGGAGAAGCTCAAGCTGAAAAAGGGCGACGAGGCCGCGGTCTCCGAGAAGCTTGTCCGCGCCCGCAATATGGAAGATATCATAAACGCGCTTTCCGGCGCGTCCGTGGGCATCGGAGGCGACGACAGCGAACAGGGAGCCGCGGATATCATCGGAGAGGCGGCGAAGCTGCTCACAGGCGTGAAGCAGTATGTTCCCGAGTGTGCTGAGCTGGCGGAACGGCTCTCGGCGCTCACCGTGGAGCTCCGCGATATCAGCGCCGATATAAGCGCGCTGCTGCCTGACAGCGACGGTGAGGAGAGCCTGCAGGAGCTCGAGGAGAAGATGAGCGGGATACTGTGGCTCAAACGCAGGTATTCGCTCGAGACCGACGAGATCATCGACCTCTGCGGGGAATGGAAAAAGGAGCTTGCCGAGCTCTCGGAATGTGACAACACCCTAGCGGAGCTGAACGAGCAGCGCCATAAGCTGGCGGACGAGGTGAAGGCCGCGGCTTTCGATATATCGGAGCTGCGGAAAAAGGCTGCCGAAAAGCTGACCGACGAGATAACCGAACAGCTCAGGTTCCTCGATATGCCCGATGTGAGACTGCGCTTTGACATCACGCAGGGCAAGATAACAGTCAACGGCATGGACAATGTGGAGCTTATGATCTCCGTGAACAAGGGAGAGGAACTGCA
>CAMVBT010000130.1 GCA_947165805.1 uncultured Clostridia bacterium | reverse complement strand
ACTTTAAATCTGCCCTCGTCAGGGATATCCTCAAGCGCCGCGTATGTCGGGGTCAGCTTCTCGAAAGCCATGTGCTCCACTACCGTCTGATTGTTGTCGGTAACGTAGACCAGCTTCTCATGCAGTATCTCCACGCCGATATCCGGGAACTCCTTTTCCAGCATTCTTATATAATCGTTCGATACCGACGGCATATCGCTGTGCCAGAGAAATCTGTCCGCTCCGAAATCATAGACCGCCGCGCCGTTGAATATGACACACGGAAAATCTATGCCCAGAAGTCCGATGACCCGCTGCGCCATTGCGACTCCGCGCCCCGTAGCCGCGGCAAACAGACCGCCGCCCGCGCGGAATTCCGCTATCGCACGCAGATCGTCCTCCGCTATGTTCTTGTCATCGTCCAGCAGAGTGCCGTCCAGATCGGTAACTATCAAAACCTTGCTAAAATCCATACTACTCTATACTTTTCAGAAAATTTGTGAAATATTCGGGCAGCTCGCTGTCAAACTCCATATACTCGCCCGTGACCGGGTGCACGAACCCGATAGTCTTCGCGTGAAGGCACTGCCCGTGCAGCGAAGCGGGCTTCCCGTTCCCGTACACCTCGTCGCCCGCGACCGGGTGACCGATGTACGCCATGTGCACGCGTATCTGATGAGTTCTGCCCGTCTCGAGCCGCAGCCTCAGATGCGTATATGCGCTGTAATTGCGGATAACGCTGTAATGGGTTATCGCTTCGCGGCTGTTCTCCGCTGTGACGGCCATTTTCTTCCTGTCCGCTTTGCTCCGCCCTATGGGAGCGTTCACAGTGCCGTCGTCCTTTATATTGCCGCAGACCACCGCTTCGTATTCACGCCTGAAGCTGTGCACGCTTATCTGCTCCGCAAGTCCGCGGTGCGCGATGTCGCTCTTTGCCACGATCAGCAGTCCGCTTGTGTTCATATCTATGCGATGCACTATTCCGGGACGCGCCTCGCCGTTTATGCCGGAAAGGCTGTCTCCGCAGTGATGCATAAGCGCGTTGACGAGTGTGCCCGAATAGTGGCTGTGGGCGGGGTGTACGACCATGCCCTTCGGCTTGTTCACTATCAGCAGGTCATTGTCCTCATACACGATATCCAGCGGGATATCCTCCGGCAGTATCTCCGTGCTCTGCGGCTCGGGGATCTCCATACATACGCTGTCGCCGGCTTTCAGCTTGTAATTTTTCGGGACAGCGACGCCGTTCACCTTGCAGCCGCCGTTCCATATCAGCACCGCGGCGTATGAACGGGTAAGCTCACCGTCCGACACGGCCGCAACTGCTTTGTCGATACGCTCGCCGTCGTTCTCCGCGATGAATTCAAGCGTTCTCATCGGGGTCATCTCCGTTTTGCGGCACTTGTTCTTCCCGCGGCTCTTCCGTCTCCAGTGCCTTTATTGCGGCCTTTTCCTCTTCTTTTTTCTTCTTATCCTCCCCGAACTCTTCGATCAGCAGGATAATGCAGAAGTATATACCTCCGCATACGGCACAGATATCGGCAAAATTGAATATGGCGAAGTTGATGATACGCACGTCTATGAAATCAACGACATATCCCTGAAACGCGCGGTCTATCAGATTTCCGAAGCCGCCTCCCGCGATCACCGACACGGCTATTAAGACATCGAGCCTTTTCGCCCTGCCCGAGAAGATGTACCACTCTATCAGCGCGATGAGCAGGACCGGCATCAGTATCAGAAGCAGGGTCTGCCCTTCGAGCAGGCTGAATGACATTCCCGTATTCTCGCAGTATGTGAGGTTCAGCCATTCCTTATCGCCGAATTTCAGCAGCGATATCGCTCCGACAGGCTTTACATACTCCACCGCAAGATACTTTGTAAGCTGGTCTATACCCGCAAGAGCGAGACTTATTATCACCGAGATGATATAGACCACAAACGAATTTTTTTTCAAAACACTCTCCTGTATACAGTGCAGAGCCATACACACCGGCGCTCCGGACATCCCCGGGACGCTGATAGAAGCACGGCTCTGTATTTTACTGTTCTTGAACGGATACGGCAGCTTTTAAAGCCCACCGTGTCACGGCATTTTATTTTTTCTTTTTCTTGTGATTGTTGTTTCTGTTGTCGTTATTGTTGCTGCCGAATTCGAGCTTGTCGTACTTCGAGCCGCCGTTGGGTGTCCTTGTGGGACGCGTTGTGAGGAAATCGGGCAGTTCAAGGCCGCTCTCGTCATCATAGTCGTCATCGTCATCGCCGAACGCGTTCTCGACTGTGAAGCTGCCGTAGCTCGAGTCATCGTCGGTTTCGGGAGCATCGTCGGTTACAGTCTGCTCAGGCTCTTCCGCGGTCACTTCCTCCGGCTCTTCGGCTTCCTCTATCTCGACCGAATCACTCTCGCTTACTTCGATGCCGGAAATGGACTCAACGACCTTGACATCGGAATCCCTGTCCTCTTCGGCCGCGGGAGCCGGCTGGGGTATATCCTTGATATCCGTCACCGCAAGGCTCTGCACGCCCTGCTGCGCCGCGATGAGCTCACGGAGATTATTGCTGTCGTGTGTGGCGGAGTTATTGAGCACAAACTCGTTGAAGCACTGCTCGGGTATCTTCTTGATGAACTCGATGTGGTTCTGGTACTCGACGATTATGCGGGTCCTGAAATCCTCCGCCTCGCGCTTTGTACGTTCAAGAGCTTCCTTGTCAAGCTCTGTCTGTATCACCATCTGGGCGTGGATATCGTCCTTTGCCTTCTGAGCCTCTTCTTCGATGCGCTTTTTCTCGGCGAGAGCGTCGTTGATTATCTTTTCCGCCTCAGCCTTTCTGTCGGCAACATAGTCGTCGACTTCCTGCTTTCTGTCCGCGGCTGTGTCTTCCGCTTCCTTTATTATGCCGGCAGCCTTTTCGTTGGCATCGGAGATTATCGCCTTACCTGTTTTCTGCGCACCGAGAAGTGCGTCCTTCAGCGCGTCCTCGTCCTCGCGGTATTCCCTGATCTTATCAGCGCATACCTGAAGCTTCTTTTCGAGGTCGGCGTTTTCCTTCTTTAGCTGCGAGAACTCGCGTGCGATGTCGCCGAGTACCTCATCGACCTCTTCTTTCTTATAGCCTCTCATGGCTTCCGTGAAGCTTCTGTCGATTATGCTGTTGATATCCATTGTTATCCTCCGTTCTTCCGCTCTGTTTCATTTTTTTCGCGGTCAGATGTATTTTTTTACCGTTATCCTTATTCTTCCTTTTTTCGTTTCAGTTATATCACCGGACACCACGAACTTTCCGTGTCCCCTTATCGTTATGATATCTCCGGCTTCTATCCTGTCGCTTATACCGATACATTCGGCGTAATTGAGCATAAAATTACCCGAGCGGATCAGTTCAGCCGACTTTTCCCGTGACAGACCGGTAATACCGCCGACTATACAATCCGCTCTGAGTGACGCTGCATTTATTGTTATATCCTTTGTCTCCGCGGGCTTTACAGCCGCTGCCGCACCTTCCGTAAGACCTTCCGACACGGATACCCCTATCCTGCCGACCGTGGTGATACAGTCGGTTATCATATCTCTTGCGGTCGCGGTGCAGAATACCGCCGCGGCGCCTTCTCCGATGAATATGTCCCCCACAGTCTCACGCTCTATGCCGAGCCCCATGAACGCGCCGAGTATGTCGCGGTGTCCGGGCTTGTCGGCCTTGCGGAACGTCAGTGTCAGCGGATATACGGGAAACTCATCATGCTCCGGCTCTGTTCCCTCCGGCGCGACTCCGAGCATACGGCGCACGCAGGCCTCGCTTCCGCCCCAGAGGACGATGCTTATCCCGTGGCGTCTGCCGAGGAGAGTTTCGGCCTCGTACTGCTCGCGCTCATTCAGGAACGCGGAGTAAACAGGCCTCCCGCGCTTGCAGGCAAGGACGCACATATCCTCAAGGCGCGCGGAAAAAGAATTTTTCCCCGCAGTATCCTTCATCAGATAAAGTCGTTGTTGTTGCCGAGCTCCTCGATCATATCGCCCGAGATATCGACGTTAACGGGAACGATTATGTATGTGGTGCTGGCGATGCGCTTGAGATCGCCGTCCGCCGCGTAAGCAACGCCGCCGAGGAAGTCGATGAGCCTGTTGGCTACGTCCTTGTTGGTATTGTCAAGATTGAGCACTACGGTCTTCTTGTTCTTGAAGTGATCGGCTATCGCCGCCGCGTCCGAATACTTTTCGGGCTTTACGACGATCACCTGAAGATGAGTGGTCGCGGGTATGCTCATCGTTCTGGTGCTCTTGATCGTAGGTCTCTGAGAATCGTAATCGTTGAAGTCGATAGCGGACGGCACATCACTGCCGTAGTCGCTGTCCTGATCGTAATTCTCGTCGTTTCCGTTCAGACCCGTGATCTTCTTGAATTGATCCATGAATCCCATGTTGTATCCTCCTCCTCCCGTGCTCATGCCGGGATCGATGTATATAGATTGATTACCTGTAAATTCTCTGTCCGTAAAGCGCGCTGCCTATCCTTACGAGCGTCGAGCCGTGTCTTATCGCGGCCTCATAATCGCCCGACATACCCATTGACAGCGTATCCGTCAGATATCTGCCGTCACCGGCAGTTCTCGCGCACAGGTCGGTGAACAGCCTGTACATCTTCTCGAAATATATCTCGGAGCTGCCGTTCACATTGACAGGCGGTATCGCCATGAGACCGCGCAGGCGGACATTTCCGTACTCCGCGACCTTTGCCGTGAGCTCGTCCAGCATATCCGGCATCACACCGCTCTTGCTTTCCTCCTCACCGATGTTCACCTCGATGAGTATGTCCATTTTTAGACCGGCTGCCGCGGCACGTCTGTCTATCTCCGCGATCAGCTTCTCGCTGTTCGCGGAATGTATCATCTTTACCTTGTCGATAATATACTTGACTTTGTTTGTCTGGAGCCCTCCGATAAAATGCACTTCGGGGCTGCCCTCATATCTGTCGCGCTTGTCGAGGAACTCCTGCACCCGGTTCTCTCCGAGCAGTGTCACACCGTTTCGTACCGAGAAGCTCACGATCTCCGGGTCTACCGTTTTTGTGACGCCCATGAGACGCACAGTATCCGTTCTTCCGGACTCCTGCTTCGCCTTTTCGATGTTCTCCTCTATGCGCTTTATATTATCGCCTACAACGGAAAGCTTGCTATCCGATGATCTTTCCGTCATACAGATCCCTTCCTTCAACGATTATATTGTCATATAAAGCAAGGTACCCGTCTTCGTCCGAGGTGTCACGCACCAGCGTATATTCCTCTTCGGAGAGTATCTGCTTCACTTTTCTGAATTTCACGACTATACCGTCCTGTATGTATACACCGACGGAGCCGTCTTCCGGGTTCATCCTTATCGCGGAATTGGGTATCATTATGCCTATGTGGTCGTCGAGCAGCAATCTTGCCTGCGCGACGCGCGAGCCTATGAAATCCGCGAGGAACATATCGCACCTGAATATCGCTATGCTCCTGCCGTCCGCCTGTTTGGTGAGGCTGACGATCTCGGCCTTTACGTTCTGTCCGGAATTGCCTATGCGAAGCGTCACTTCGGCACCCTGGAACACCGTTCCGAGTCTGACCGTATCGAGCACGGCAGCCATATACCAAGTGTAGTCGCTGACGAGTTTTCCTATTACGCCCGCGGGGTTTTCCTGACGCTCCTCGGCGGCAACGATCTCTTCGATCTGTTCTGCGGTGAGGTCATAGACCGAGGTCGTATTCAGCTTGTTCTCATAGCCGTCGGCCTTGCTGATGAAATATCCCGTTTCGGGTATCGTTATCTCATAAGGCTCGTATGTTATCCGGGAGCGCAGCTCCGCGATCCGGCTGTCGATGCTGCTTATCTTGTCGTCGAACGATGTTTCCGTGCCCTTTACGATCTCGCGCTTGCTCTGTAAATTGAGGAAGTCGCTCTTCATCGAGGACGCGGCCTCATAATTGCCGTCGTAAATATACTGCATCAGATCGGAATGTTTTTCGCTTATCTGATTGGAGAATGATTCGAGCTGCGAGGTATCCGCTCCGACGAACGCCTGAGCGTCCATGAGAACCGCCTTCTGCTCCTCGAGCTCCTCTATCTGGCGGCGGAGCACGATATCCGATCTGTTCTTGTAGACTTTTGCTATGACGGAGTTCTTGCCCACCTTCGAGCCGTCGGAATGGGTGTAGCTGATTATGCCGTTGACATTGTAGGAAACGAGCTTTTCGTCCCTGACATATACGCCCTTGAATCCGATAGCCTCGGTAGCCGTATAGAGCGTTGCCGTTTCCGTGCGCACGGGGCTGCTGAAATTCAGCAGTATCTGGCTGCCGACCATCACGATCAGGAAGATGCCTATAACGACCCATATCATCCTGGTGGTAAACGCCCGCCTCTTATCCGATTCCTCCATCGGCGGTTATTCCCTGTTCTCTCCGTCTTCCTTGTCGAAGGCGTCGAGCAGGGATATAGGTCTGAGCGGCGTTATCGTGGAAATAGCGTGCTTGTATATGAGGTTCTGTTTGCCGTCCGTATCAAGTATCACCGTATAGTTATCGAACCCTTTTACGATACCCTTGAACTGGAAGCCGTTGGTGATGTAGATAGTTACGGGTATTCTGTCTTTTCTTGCCTGATTGAGAAATACGTCCTGAAGATTGAGTTCCTTAGCCATGATGTTTCCTTCCTTAATAAACCTATCCCACGGTACCGGGGACTTGTCCGGCTTTTGTCCGGTCTTCCGGGTCCCGGGCATACCACGATACCATACTTAGTCATTATAGCACACTTTACTGAAAAAAGCTATATTTTTTTATTATTTTTTCTGCATTTTTTAAAATTTCATCATAATTGACGGCAGAAACGGTCGAAATATGTTCAATTCGACTATCTTTTTTGAACCAAGTGAGCTGTCTTTTGGCGTATCGGCGTGTTTCACGTTTCAGATCGTCGATACATTCGTCAAGCGAACGCTCACCGTCAAGATACGGCTTCAGCTCCTTGTACCCTATCGCCTGTGCCGCCGTGGGGTGATCGGGGTGGGTGAAGAACTCTTTCGCCTCGTCGAGCAG
>CAMVBT010000129.1 GCA_947165805.1 uncultured Clostridia bacterium | reverse complement strand
CAGTGGACCGGGCGCTCCCAGCCGAACGCGTCGTAGAGGAGGACATACTTCGGCGTGGAGCTGAGGTACTCGCTGCCGCGGACGACGTGGGTCACGCCCATGAGGTGATCGTCTATGACGTGGCAGAAGTTGTAGGTCGGGAAACCGTCGGCTTTTATCAGTATCTGATCCTGCATCTCGGCGTTCTCTATCTCGATGTGGCCGAAAACGCTGTCGTCGTAGCCGGTGCTGCCCTCAAGCGGCATTTTCTGGCGGATAACGAAGGGCTTGCCCTCGGCGAGGTTACGCTCGACCTCCTCCTGCGGCAGATCGCGGCAATGGCGGTCGTAGCCCGAGCCGGGGTCTCCGTCCTCGTGGAGCTTGTCGAGGCGCTCCTTCGAGCAGAAGCAGTAGTAGGCTCCGCCCTTTGCGACGAGCTCCTTCGCATACTTCATATAGATATCCTTGCGCTCGCTCTGGACGTAGGGGCCGTTGGGGCCGCCGATATCGGGACCCTCGTCGTGGGTGATGCCGGTCATTTCAAGGGTCTTGTAGATGACATCGACCGCGCCCTCGACAAGGCGCTCCTGATCGGTGTCCTCGATGCGCAGTATGAATTTTCCGTTGTTCGCCCGCGCAAGCAGGAACGCGTACAGCGCCGTGCGCAGGTTGCCTATGTGCATGAAGCCCGTGGGGCTCGGGGCGAATCTTGTTACAAAATTTTCTGACATTTTTCAAATTCCTTTCGGAGAGCATACTTTTATAACTAACATTATATTCCAAATTGTCATGTTTGTCAAGTACGGCGCGGAGCCCGCGCCCCCGATCCGTATGTTACTTTCTTCTTTTTTAGAGTCTATGCCTCGCAGCCGTTATTCTCTGCATTCTTGCGGTACCCGCGCTCCCGATCCGTATGTTACCTGCTTCTTTTTTCCGCAGCCGCTGTTCTCTGCGTTTTGCGGAGCACGTGCCCCCGCAAATTATATTGACTAACGCGCTGAAAGGTGATATAATAGAAAGGTTAAGGGAGGACACCTTATGAAAAGATTTAAACACAGACTTGTTTCGATAGCCGCGGCTCTGATGACCGCCGCGTTTTCTCTGACAGCTTACGCGGAAACTCCGGCGGACAGCTCCGTACCCGCGGAAAGCATACATTCCGACGTGGCGGAAGGCCTCACGGAGGGCGGCGCAAAAGGCGCAAAATACTGCTCGATACTGTACAACAGCTCCAGCGGCCTGCCGACCTCGGAGGCGAACACCGTGCTCCAGACCTCGGACGGCTTTATATGGGTCGGCAGCTACAGCGGCCTGATAAGATACGACGGCATCAGCTTCTACAGATTCGGCGTCGAGGGGCTTTCCAGCGTCGTGAGCCTTTTCGAGGACTCGCGCGGACGCCTGTGGGCAGGCACCAACGACAGCGGCGTTGTGGTAATGGAGAACGGCGTCTTTACTTTCTACGATCAGGCAAACGGTATGAAGACCTCCTCCGTGCGCAGCATCGCCGAGGATTCCTCCGGCAACATCATAGTCGCCACTAACCTCGGCCTCGCGGTCATAGCTCCGGACGACTCTCTTACCGTACTCGACGACCCGCAGATAGTCACCAAGAACATAACGTCGCTGCGCACCGATACGAACGGCATCATTTACGGACTTACAAAGGACGACCTTTTCTTCACGCTCGAGAACCTGAAGATAACCGCGATGTACAGCGGCAGTCATCTGGGCATGGAGAGCGTGAGATGTATCTGCCCGGCGGCCTCCGGTGACGGCACCGTCTATCTCGGCACCGTGGGCAGCACGGTCATACGCACGAATATGCGCGAGGGCATGAACGACCGCAGCGAGCTCGATGTGTCCCCGCTCGTCAGCATCAACAAGATAACCGACCTCAACGGTCAGCTCTGGGTCTGCGCCGACAACGGCATAGGCTATGTCGGCGAAGACGGCAGGTTCACGCAGATTAACGATATCCCCATGACGAACAGCATCGACGAGATGATCGCCGACACCGAGGGCAACCTTTGGTTTGCGTCCTCGCGTCAGGGCATAATGAAGATATGCGAGAACAATTTCATCGACATAAACTTCGCCGCCGGACTCGGGGAGACCGTCGTCAACTCGACCTGCGTACACGGGAACGAACTTTACATAGGCACCGACGAGGGGCTTTATACCCTCTCTCTGCCGGATTACAGCCCCGTATCGTCGGAGATATCCGAAAGACTTGCCGGCAAGCGCATACGCTGCATAAAGGAGGATTCGGCGGGCAGGATGTGGCTCTCGACCTACGCGGGGCTCTACTGTCTGGATACAGACGGCAGCATCACGGTATTCGGCACGGGAAACGGCTTCTCGACCGACAAGGTGCGCGTTTCGGAGGAACTTGCGGACGGCAGTATGGCAGTCTCGACCTCCGCGGGCGTGTACTTTGTCAAGGACGGCAAGGTGCTCGGCAACGTTTCCGCGGAGAACGGCCTTTCCGACCGCGACATACTCTGCATCTGCGGAGGCGATAACGGCGAGCTGTACCTCGGCAGCGACGGCAACGGCATATACATCGTGAAGAACAACAGCGTCACACGCCTGAGCAAATCGGACGGCCTGCTGTCCGAAGTCATACTCCGCATTAAGAAGGACGAGCTCTCGGGGGCGTACTGGATAGTCACCAGCAACTCCATAGCCTATATGACAGACGGCGTTATACACAATGTAAAGGGCTTCCCGTACTCCAACAACTTCGACATAATATTCGACAGAGCGGGCAACGCGTGGGTGCTCAGCTCCAACGGCGTTTATATCGTCCGCACCGCGGACCTTATGGCTGAAACGAACAATCTTGAATACCTGTTCCTCGGCACCGACAGCGGCCTGCCCTCGGTATCGACCGCCAACTCCCGCAGCTGCCTGACCGACAGCGGCGACCTCTACATTTCCGGAGCATCGGGAGTAAGCCTTATAAACGTCAACGAAATGAGCCGTGAAAACGACAACATATTCCTCACTATACCCTTCATAGAGGTCGAAAATGAAGACAGCGGCGCTCCGCAGCTCATTTATCTGCGCGGCAGGAACAAGGTGACCCTGCCTCCCTCGAACAAGAGGATAACGATATACGGCTACGGCCTGACCTATGCTCTGCACAATCCGAGAATGGAGTACAGGCTCTACGGCTTCGATACAAAACCCACAAATGTCACCCGCAAGACCCTCCAGCCCGTGACCTACACGAACCTTTACGGCGGGACTTACCGCTTCGAGCTTGCCGTTCTGAACACGCAGACCGGCATTGTGGACAAGACCGTTTCTCTTATCATCTCCAAGGAGCCGGCATATTATGAGCAGCTCTGGTTCAAGGTGCTTATCGCGGTTACTGTCGGCATAGCCGTATTCCTGGTATTCGAGTTCGTCTTCAAGAAGCGCGAGAAGGCCATACTGAAAGAGCAGGAAAAGAAGCAGCTCCTCATCGACGAGATGATCGACGTATTCGCGAAGTGCGTCGATATGAAGGACGAGTACACGAACGGTCACTCCCGCCGCGTTGCGGAGTATTCGCAGCTTCTCGCCCTCAAGCTCGGTATGTCCGAAAAGAAGAGCCACGATATCTACAATATGGGAATGCTCCACGATATAGGCAAGATAAGCATACCGGACAACATACTCAACAAGAACGGCAAACCGACAGACGAGGAATACGCCATACTCAAGTCCCACACCACCGCGGGCCACGACGTCCTCAAGGGCATAACCATAGCTCCCGAGATAGCTCAGGGCGCGTGGTATCACCATGAACGCCCCGACGGCCGCGGCTATCCGCAGGGGCTAAAGGGCGACCAGATACCCATGGAGGCGCAGATAATCGCGGTGGCGGATACCTTCGACGCCATGTACTCGACCCGCGCCTACCGCAGACAGATGAACATACATGACGTTCTAAACGAGCTGAAACGCGTCTCCGGAACACAGCTCAACGGCGAGGTCGTCGCAAAGCTCGTCGAGCTTGTCGATGAAGGAAAAATCGGAGAACGTGAGCTCTGATGAACACATTTGAAGCAATATACGCCGTGGTGCGCACGATACCGCGCGGCAGGGTCGCGTCCTACGGACAGATAGCGCGGCTTGTCGGAAATCCGCGGCTTTCCCGGGTCGTGGGCTACGCACTGCATGTCAACCCCGACCCGGAGCATATCCCCTGCTATCGTGTCGTTAACCGCTTCGGCGAGGTCTCGGAGGCGTTCGCGTTCGGCGGCGGCAACAAACAGCGCGAAATGCTGCTCGCCGACGGCGTCGGATTTGACGCGAACGGTCGGGTGAAGAAAGAATACTTTATCGCGGTAACATAGTGATACCCGATATTCGGTAAAATCACCAAAAGAAACTCACTGTTTTACAATTATTTATAGAAAATTCAAAATGATATTGCAATAAGCGCTCATTAGGTGTATAATAGTACTGTGTACACATATAATCCGTGCGCAGGAGGAACGAAATGTTAGAAGAACTTAAAGAGCGCGTCTGCAAAGCAAATAAACAGCTCCGCGACAGCGGGCTTGTCATACTCACATGGGGCAATGTTTCCGCGATAGACAGAGAAAAAGGTCTGATGGTCATAAAGCCGTCGGGCGTTTCATACGACGATCTGACACCGGATAAAATGGTGGTCGTCAATATGGACGGCAAGGTGGTCGAGGGTGACCTCAACCCGTCGTCCGATACACAGACACATCTCGTGCTGTATCAGGCATTCGACGAGATAGGCGCTGTCGTACATACACACTCACGCTACGCTACGATATGGGCTCAGGCAGGCCTCGATATCGTGGCATACGGCACCACTCACGCGGACTACTTCTTCGGTGATATCCCCTGCACGATGCAGATGACCGAGGAACAGATAGTCGACGATTATGAGAGAAATACCGGCATAGCCATTACCGATACGTTCCAGAGACGCAGACTCGGCTGCATGGAGATGCAGGCGTGCCTTGTCGCGCAGCACGGACCCTTCGTATGGGGCAAGACTCCCGAAGCCGCTGTCGAAAACGCAGTCGTCCTCGAAGAGATCGCACACATGGCAGTGTACAACGCGCAGTTCCAGTTCGGTCTCACACGCATAAGCGAGCCGCTGCTCAACAAGCACTATCTGCGCAAGCACGGCGAGAACGCGTACTACGGTCAGACCTACGGACTCGTTACGGATATCATAAAGCCCGCAGACCCTAAAGCCGAGGAAGGCGCGGATATACAGATAGAGCCCAGCAAGCATACGGTGGCTCTGAAAAACATCGACCAGATAGCAGAGGTCGAGCGTCCCGTAATAAACAAGATACCCAAGAAGGAAGAGGACGTCTTCAAGATACCGGAGAACGTGGTCGGCGAGAACGTTCAGATCGCGCTCTTGCAGTCAGGGCCCGAACGCGCCGGCGAGCCGCTGATCGCGGAGGACCCCGAGATATCCCTGACCATGATAGCCTCGGCAAAATCCGGAATACCGGAAGAGACCTATACCGGCAAGGAATCCGCGAAGCCCTATGTTCCGCCTAAGGCAGAGCTTAAGCATGAGGAAGGCGGCCTTGACTTCAAGCCCGTTGAGGCTTCCAACGCGGAGGACCGCAACAAGGACTACAAGGAGTCCGGCAGAGCCATTCCGTATTCACCGCCGAAGCCCGAGTTCAACAGCGATGAAATGGAATTTGACCTCAAACCCATAAAGAGCAAGCGCAATTACGATCACGAGATATACACCGAACCGGAGACCCCGGCGATCTATTCGCCGCCGAAACCCGAGTTCAAGCCCGAGAAGGGCGGTCTGGAGCTTACTCCGGTAAAGGAGCAGAAGTTTGAATCGCAGTTCGGCTTCACGATAGCCGACGACCCGATATCCTATTCCAAGCCGCTGCCGGAGTCCGACAAGCCGAAGCCCGAGCCCAAGCCGGAGCCGAAAGCCGACTCCAAGCCGGAAAAGGGCGGTCTGAAGTTCCCGTTCAGGGGCAAAAAGGACGACAAGGCGGCTGACACCGCCATTCCCGAGCCCAAGCCGGAGCCCACACCCGAACCCATACCGGAGCCCATACCGGAACCGAAGCCCGAGCCCATACCGGAGCCCAAGCCCGAACCCATACCGGAGCCCGCACCGGAGCCCACACCGGAACCGGAGCCCGCACCTGCGGACGAACCGCTTGATTTTACATTCTGATATACATAAAAACTGCTCCTTTCAATAACCGAAAGGAGCAGTTTTTTATGCTTTCAGTGCCTTTTACTCCGAAAAGGCGTACTACCTACCCCCGCTGCAAGGCGAAGCGATTTGTTTTAGGAGCCGGCCCTTTTTTAAAAGGGCTGGCCGCCGGAGGCAACTCGAGCGGAGCGACCACTTGTTCCCGTTCTCGAGCGCAAGCGACCACTTGTCCCCGTTCTTGTTCCCGTTCTCTTACGCTCTCTTTGCCTTATGGAAGACTTTTTTGCCTTTCTTGATAATAACGAAGTCATCGAGGGCTATCATTTCGTTCGGGTCGGTGATCTTCACGTCGTTGACGAGCAGGCCGCCTCCGGCGATGACGGTTCTGCCCTCGCGCTTGGAGGGTACGAGTCCCGTGAGCGTGAGCAGGTCGAGAATGCCGATCTTACCGTCGGTGAGCTTGTCCGCTGGAATTTCCGTCGTAGGCATATCGTCGGAGACTCCGCCGCCGCCGAATACGCTCTTTGCAGCCGCGAGAGCCTTGTTCGCCTCGTCCTCGCCGTGCACCATTTTTGTCAGCTCAAACGCGAGGCGCTCCTTTGCCGCGTTGAATGCCGCGCCCTCAAGGTGCTGCTCCATATCCTCGATCTCTTCGATCGGCACGAACGTGAGGAGCTTCATGCACTTGATAACGTCCGCGTCCGCTACATTCCTCCAGTACTGGAAGAAATCGTAGGGCGGGGTCTTGTCCGCGTCGAGCCATACCGCGCCTTTCTCGGTCTTGCCCATTTTCTTTCCTTCGGAATTGAGCAGGAGCGTTATCGTCATCGCGTATGCGTCCTTGCCGAGCTTCTTTCTGATAAGCTCGGTGCCGCCGAGCATATTGCTCCACTGGTCGTCGCCGCCGAACTGCATATTGCAGCCGT
>CAMVBT010000128.1 GCA_947165805.1 uncultured Clostridia bacterium | reverse complement strand
TTTGGAATATATATTATAGGTGTTTTTCTCGCGACTGCCCATTATTTCGGTCAGCACTACCCTGTCGGCTATGCCCAGAGCCTCTGCGAACTCGTTCAGCAGGGTCGCCGTGCGCGAGTATGTGAACGGCTGATGCACAGCCCACACACGCCGGAAGTTCATAGCCTTCGCCGTTTCGAGCAGGGACTTCACCTCTGTCGGGTGGTGCGCGTAATCGTCAACGAACGTGATACCGTTCACTTCCGCGAGCTTCTCAAAGCGCCGCACGGCTCCACGGAACTCGCCGAGCCCCTTTACCGCGCTCTCGAACCGGCAGCCGTTCTCCACAGCCGCCGCGACAGCAGCCACGGCGTTCAGAACATTATGCTGTCCGGGGACTCTTATTGTGACTCTGCCGAGCTTCTCATCGCCGCGGTAAACGTCGAACTCCGTGTCAAAGTCGTCGAGCTTTTCAATATTCGCGGGGTACCAGTCGTTGCCGCTGTCCCAGCCGAATGTCACGAGCCGCGCGTTTGTCTCCGCCGCGCCCACGGCCTCGACGGTGTTGGCGTCGCCGCCGTTGTAGACTATCAGCTTTGTGGTCATGGAGCAGAATTTTGTAAAGGAGCGCTTCATATTCTCCATTGTCTTGAAATAGTCGAGGTGGTCGCAGTCGATATTCAGCACCACAGCCGTGTCGGGATAGAGCTTTAAGAAGGTGTCCACGAACTCGCAGGCCTCGCAGACCATGGTATCGCTCGTACCGCACAGGCCGCTGCCGCCTATCGCTTTGAGCTTGCCGCCTATGACCGCCGAGAGGTCGTTGCCGTCGGCGAGGAAGATGTGCGTCAGCATCGAGGTCGTGGTGGTCTTGCCGTGAGTGCCGCAGACGCATACCGCGTTGTCATACATACTCGTTATCAGCCCCAGAAGCACCGAGCGCTCGATCACCGGAACACCGCTCGCCTTAGCCGCGATGAGCTCCGGATTGTCCGCCATTATAGCTGCGGTGTGAACGATCAGATCGGCGCCCTCGATATTCTCCGCGCGCTGCCCCATATATACGGGTATGCCCATGCTCCGCACGGCTTTCAGAGTCTCGGTCTCGTTGTTGTCCGAGCCCGTCAGATAGTACCCCTGCTTGTGAAGTATCTGCGCCAGCGGAAACATCCCGCTGCCTCCGATGCCTATGAAGTGAACGTGTTTCTTGCCCTTGAGAAAATTTTCCATTTCTGTCGCTTCGCTCGAGATGTCGCTTGCGCTTGAGCGGTCGCTTGCGCTTGAGTTGCCTCCGGCGGCCAGCCCTTTTAAAAAAGGGCTGGACCCTAAAATAAACCGCTCCGCCTTGCAGATCCGTTACGCACTGCTCCTTTTGTATTATTTATGTAATGATTATTCACTGAACAGCTTTTCTTATTCCGTATCGTGTATATTTATGCGCCAAATGCAGACAATAGCACAGACGAAAGGAGTGCATACCATGAACATAAGCGATATTCGGATAAGAAAAGTAATGCCGGACGGCAGGCTCAAAGCCGTGGTTTCGATGACCGTCGACAACGCCATTGCCGTACACGATATCAAGATAGTGCAGGGCGACGAGCGCATTTTCGTCGCTATGCCCAGCCGCCGTGATGAGTCGGGAGTCTTCCGCGATATCATACACCCCATAAGCCCCGAAGCCCGCGGCGAGATAGAAGCGACCGTCATCGCCGCTTACGAGAAATACCTCTCAGCCCAGTCCCAGCAGTCGGGAAGCCTTTAACAGCGCGAGCTGCGTCTTGGCGTCCTCGAGCTCGCCGTTCATCACCATTTCGACGGCTTTATCGAACGGCACCGTGAACGCTTCAAGGAACTCGTCCTCGTCGAGCTTCTGCTTATCCTTATGCAGACCCTTGGCGAGATACATATGTATGACCTCACTGTCATAGGCCGGCGTCGGCAGCAGACAGCCGAGATAAATGAACTCGTCGGCGGTGTTGCCGGTCTCCTCGCGAAGCTCCCGCTTGCCGCATTCGAGGTGGCTCTCGCCCCATTCGAGCTTGCCCGCGGGTATCTCGGTGGTCACCTTCTGGTGCGGGTATCTGAACTGCTTTACCATGTAAACTTCATTGTTTTCGGTCAGCGCCACAACGCACACCCCGCCCGGGTGCCTCACCACGTCGCGGCCTGCCGTTTTTCCGTTTTCGAGCAGCGCCGTGTCGCTGTACACGTCGATGACCGTGCCTTTGAATTTCAGCTCGCTGTTTATAGTTTTTTCCGTAAGCTGCATTTTATTGTTCCTTTCTTATTGCCTGTAACTCGTTTTTTCCGCTCTTTATCCTGTGCATAAAGTACGCCGCTATCATGGTCAGCGGCACTGCCGGGACATCATATACGAAAGCAAGCAGCCCTATGAACACGTCCCAGTTGTGGGCAAACAGTATCACCGCCCAGCACACCGCCGACATTACCGCAATTATTATAATACCGATGATAGTATGTATCTTTATCAGACTTGCGGGCTTTTTCAGGCGCTTAATTATTATCCACACGATCAGGTCGGGTATGAGCACAGCCGCCGCGCTCCCGATATAGAGGGTGGCGAAAAACCCGAAAGCCGCCCGCGAACCGAAAACGAAAAAAGCGCTCATACACCATAGAAATATAAGTATCCCTGCGATACCCAAGATAATATCCCAAATAAAGTATTTATTTTTCATTTTCCCAGATAAACCTTACAGATCTATCCGCGAAGCGGATACCAAAACTATTCACTATTCACTAATATATCACCGCTCCGTACTTGCCGGCGGTGCGCTTTAGCTCGTCGGGGTCGATGAGGCTGGTGCCGTCGATGAGGGCGCGCCCCTGATAGAGCATGACGGCGAGCTTCATAGCTATCTCGTCGTCGCCGCTGAACATCACCGGCAGGGTCGCCATGTGGGCGTTGTCGGCAAAATCGAGGGCGTCGTCGGGCGAATTGACCTGTATCTTCAGCACGTCGAAGCCGCCCTGCTCGCAGACCGCGATGAGATCCTCGCCCATGCCGGCGCTGCACTCTATCGGATCGGATATCTCGGTGGTGTCATGCTCAAGGAAGAACGCCGAGCGCTCGTTCGCGAGCATCAGCGAGTCCTCGTATTCTATCTCGGCGGGAGAATACTTCTTCGCCGAGACTATGTTCTGAAAGCGCGTATGACATTCGTCGTTCAGCCCTATGAACACATCGGTGCCGCAGTTGAGCAGTTCAAGCAGCGTTTCGTCGGAGAGAGTGCCGTTCCTCGGGCGAACAGCCAGCGGTATGCGCGCAAAGGGCTTGATGCGCCTGATGCCGTCTATGAGCGTATCGGGGTCGTCGGACGAGATGCCGAAGCACAGAGCCCCGAGACTCTGGATAACGATGAGCGCGGCGTCCGCGGGAAGCTCATGCTCGGTCTTAAGGTCGCTGTCCACGTCGATGACCGCGTAGACCGGCTTGCCGGGCTTCCGGCACTCCAGCACCGCCGCCCGCAGGTCTGACATCAGGGTCATACCGTCCAGCAGAAAGCCCGTGCTGTCTTCCGGCAGCGCCTTTATCTTCTCCTTGTACGCGGTTTTCAGCTCCGTAAAGGACATATCTCCGTAGGGTATGGTCATTTCACCGACCGGTTCGATGACCGCGAATTTTCCGGTGTTTACAGCCACAGGTCGCCAATTGTCGTCTGTCATTTCTTTTCCTTTCAGTTAAAAATTGATATTCAAGCCGCTCACAGCGCGCTACATTTTTTCGGGTGCTTCTACCTTCAACAGGTCGAGCAGGTTCTTTATAACGGTCTTTACAGCCGTGCAGAGAGCGAGACGCGAGAGCATGACGTTCTCTTCCTCGCCCTTTATCTTGCAGGTGTCATAGAACTTGTGGAAGAGCTGCGCCAGCTCATAGGAGTAGCGCGTTATCTTCGACGGGTCGTAGGCCTTTGCGGCTTCGTTTATGGTATCCGGCAGAGCGGCGAGCTGTCTTATAACCGCGAGCTCGGCTTCCGTCGTGTAGGTCAGCTTATCCGCGCTCACGTCACCGAGCTTAACGCCGTCCTCGGCGAGCTTCTCGATGAGGCGGCAGATGCGCGCGTGGGCGTACTGAACGTAGAACACGGGGTTCTTCGAGCTTTCCTCGACAGCGAGGTCGAGGTCGAACTCGAGGTGAGTATCCGGGTCGCGCAGGTTGAAGAAGAAGCGCGCCGCGTCCATGGGTATCTCGTCGAGCAGGGTCGCCAGCGTGATAGCCTTTCCGGAACGCTTCGAGAGCTTAACGGTCTCGCCGCCCCGCACAAGGCGCACCATCTGCATTATCACGATGTCGAGCTTGCCCGCGTCAACGCCGAGGGCTGTCATGGCGGCTTTCATTCGGGCGATGTAGCCGTGGTGATCGGCTCCGAGAATGTCTATCGCCTTGTCGAAGCCGCGGGTCACGAGCTTATTGTAATGGTATGCGATATCGGGCACGAAATATGTCGGAACGCCGTTCGCGCGGACGAGCACTCTGTCCTGGTCGTCGCCGAAGTCGGTGGCTCTGAACCACAGCGCTCCGTCCTGCTCATAGGTCACGCCCTTTGCTTTCAGCATCTCGACCACTTCCGCGACCTTGCCGCTTTCGTGGAGGCTGCTCTCGCGGAACCATGTGTCGTACTTTATGCGGTATTTCAGCAGGTCGGTCTCGAGCCCCTTTATGTTAATGGGGAGGGCGTAATCGACGAGAGCCTTTCTGCGCTCCTCCTCGGAAACGTTCATATACTTGTCGCCGTAGATATCCGCGAACGCCTTGGCGTGGTCGATGATATCCTGACCGTGGTAGCTGTCCTCGGGCATTTCCTCGGTGCTGCCGAAGAGCTGCTTGTAGCGTATGTCGAGGCTGAGCCCGAACTTATTTACCTGATTGCCCGCGTCGTTGATGTAGAACTCGCGCTCGGTCTTATATCCGGCATAGTCCAGCAGCGAAGCGAGACAGTCGCCTATTGCGCCGCCGCGGGCGTTGCCTATATGCATGGGGCCGGTGGGGTTGGCGGAAACGAACTCAACGAGCACGCGCCTGCCCTGTCCGAGCTCTGTTCTGCCGTATTTATCGCCCTGCGAGAGCACGGTCTCAACGGTCTCACCGAACCAGAGGGGCTTTAAGAAGAAGTTGATGAAGCCGGGTCCCGCTACCTCGACGCGCTCGAACAGCGTACCGTCGAGTATGGCGGCTTCCGCGATGAGTCCGGCTGTCTCGCGCGGATTTTTCCGGAAGGTCTTTGCGGACACGAGTGCCGCGTTGCACGAAAAATCGCCGTGGGAGCTGTCCGCGGGCTGCTCCACCGTAAACGGCGGCAGCGGCTCTGCCGGGAGCTTCCCCTCGGCGGTCAGTCTTCCGAGGGCGTTCATAACTGTCTCTCTTACTTCGTTCCTTGCTTTTTCTGTCATATTCATTTTACGCTAAACCCTTCTCTGTTTAAATTTTTCAGTTAACTGTTAACTGTTAACTTTTACTACTATTTCCATTTCGTTTTCGGAGAGGAAATCGGAGTTTATGTCGATGCTGTACTTGAACCAGAGGCGACCGCCTTCCCTGCCGAGAGTGTTCTGCACATCAAAGGTGTTGATGCCCATGGTGAAGTCGCCGTAGGGTGTGCCGTAGATGCTGTGGTGCTTGACGTTCCTTTCGATGCTGAACGACGAAGCGGCAGGGCCGGTGCGCTCAATGAACACCTTCTCGCCCTCGGCGCTTATCTTCACCGAACAGCCCTCATAGCCTATGCCCTCGGCCTCATCGTAGGCAATGACGGAGCCGCCTTCGCCAAAGGAGTATCTCCCCACGGTGAAGAACTCGACCTTGTCCTCGCCCTCGTCGGTCTTTGCGATGCTTGTTATATTGAGATCAACCGATACCATTGTCAGCTCCCTTTCAGACGTCGATATCCGTCGCCATGCTTATTATCCTGTTGATAGCCTCGGAGTACGAATAACCGCTCTCTTTCATAAGCAGCGGCATCACGCTCTCCGGGGAGTATCCCGGTATGGTGGCGATGCGGCGCAGCATCACGCGGTTGTCCGCGAGCCTGAACGACATCTTGCAGCAGCCCTTGTAGTTGAGGCAGAGGAAGGCCTTCTTCGCAGCCTGCTCAATGGAGCGGCGCTGGGTGTAGGTCAGCTCGGGATCGACGATGAACTCCGCGGTATATGCGACGGAGGGATTGTCGGAGGGCGTCTTGATTATCTCACCGAGAGCGGACACCTCGACGCTGTACATATTGCCCATTACAACACACTCGATCGTGCGCCCCTCGAGGTCCTCCTCGACTATGACGGTATGGTGGTGCGAGAAGGCTATCTTGGCGGCCTTCTTCATTTCCTCGGTGTTGGACGCCATATTCGCGCCTATGGACGACGAGCAGCTCGTCGCGGACACGAACACGGGGTAGCTTATCTCACGCTCGATCTCCTCGATCTTCCTGTCGAGTATATCTATCTCGCTGCGTTCGAGGAGCGCGTACTTCGGCACGTCGAGCCCGACAGTGGAGAGCAGCAGATGCGTGAGCGCCTTGTCCATGCAGTAGACGGCGGTCTCGGGGTTGCACTCGACGTAGGGTATCTTCGACAGCTTCAGGAGCCCCTGTATCCTGCCGTCCTCGCCGTACTTGCCGTGCAGCGCCGACATCACCACGTCCACGCGCTTGAAAGCCGTCGTGCCGTCCGCCATTATCGTGATGATCCCCGCGTGCAGCGGGTCTGGGCTGATTATCGCGGAGCAGCAGTCTCCTGACTCCTCCCACGTTCCAGCGATTATCTCATCATAATCACCCGGGAAATAAAGCCAGCGTCCCGCGCGTGTTATCCCTATCGGGGTCACATCGTACTTGTCGGGCGCGAGCCCTTTGAGCAGACAGTACGCCGACATCAGCGAGAGCCTGTGATCCTTTGTCGCGCCGCCGAACAGCACCGCTATCCTTACCTTTGCCATTTTTTTCTCCTTTTTCCGGGCTTCCCGCCCGCGAATATACTATATCTATGATATTATATCACAAAAATCTCACTATTTCAATAGCAATTTGAAATTTGTTCCGTTTTGCGGTCATAAAAATCAAAAAATCGCTGTTTTCCTGCCGCGATTTATGGTAAAAGTGCATAAAAATGCGGAAAAGGTATTAAC
>CAMVBT010000127.1 GCA_947165805.1 uncultured Clostridia bacterium | reverse complement strand
ATGAGCAGTATGTGGAAGTGTATGTAAATACACTTCCACGCTTTATCTACGAGCGCATAATGATCAGGAACGCCGAAGCCGATAAACAGACCGCTGAAAATAAAAATTCTCACAACTCCGAAAAAGTTGTGAGAAAAATTGGTCGAGGTGACGGGACTTGAACCCACGGCCTCTGCGTCCCGAACGCAGCGCTCTACCAAACTGAGCCACACCTCGATATATATGACCGCCCGCATGGGACGATCATAGTGGTGCGGATGACGGGACTTGAACCCACACGGCATTGCTGCCACTGGCACCTGAAGCCAGCGCGTCTGCCAATTCCGCCACATCCGCATATACATTGTAGAAAATATTATAGCACATATTTCTGTAAAAATCAAGTCTTTTTTGAAATATTTTTAAAATTTTTTTAAATTTTCATAATGTCATTGTATGTCCGTATAAGACGTGGTATTATGCTAATGTGGAAAGCTGAGTGAAGAACGGCATTCCGCGATAAAAAAGAAGCGTTTCCTTCCTGCGGGGAGGAGGCGCTTTTTTGTATGCAGACGGAGGTGAAAGAAATGCAGGAAGAGGAAAAGACCTGCCCGGAGCAGCAGGAAGAGAAGCTCTACACGCAGGCGGAGCTCGACGCGGCGCTGAACACGGAGCGTGAAGTTTACGAAACGAAGCTCGCGGAGGCGGAGAAGCTCTCTGCGATGAGCGACGACGCAAAGGCGGAGTATCTTCGCGGTCAGCTCGAAAAGGCGCTTGCCGAACGTGAGGAAGCGGTGGCAAAGCGCGAGCTCATGGCTGACGCTCTTGACAAGCTCGAAGCGGCGGGTCTGCCGAAACAGCTCTCCGAGTGCCTGAACTACTCGGGCAGGGAAGAGTGCGAAAAGAGCATCGAGCGCGTAGGCAAGGCATTCGAGTCGGCGCTCACGGAAGCGGTCACACAGAGACTGCGCGGCAGGATGCCGAGAACTGCGGCAGGTGGAAGCAGCGACGCTTTCCTTGACGGACTCGGTATCTACAACGGAAAATATTGATTAAAAAGGAGAACAGAATTATGGCGATCAATCTTGCGACAAAGTATTCGGAACAGGTGGACGAGGTCATCAGACGCGGACTTCTTTCCACAGCGGGTGTGAACAACGACGTTGAGTTCGGCAATGCGCGCTCCGTCAAGGTCTACACTCTTGACACAGCACCGCTCAACGACTACGATCCCACAGCGGGCATGAACAGATACGGTGAGCCTGTTGAGCTCGAGGACACTGTACAGACTCTTGAGATGACACAGCAGAAGGCTTTCACCTTCACTATCGACAAGACTTATGAGGCTGATTCCCCCGAGGGCGTGCGCGACGCGGGCAAGGCACTCCAGCGTCAGATCGAGCAGGTGATAATCCCCGCGATAGATACCTACCGCTTCTCTGTGCTTGCAGACAAGGCAGGTACGAAGATATATGAGGAGCTCACTTCGGAGAACGCTTACAGCACATTTGTTGCGGCGAACACAGCGATAACCGATGAGGAATTCCCCGTAGAGGGACGTGTGGCGTTCTGCTCCAACGAGTTCATCGAGCTGCTCAAGAAGGACACAGGCTTCACCAAGGCTACCGAGCTCGCGCAGTACAGAGTTATCTACAAGGGCATGGTCGGTGACTGTGACGGTGTGGCGATAATCGCCGTTCCGAAGCGCAGGCTCCCCGAGGACTGCGCGTTCATTATCACTCACCCTATGTGCGCACCCGCGCCGGTGAAGCTCCAGGACTACAAGATACACCGTGATCCTCCCGGTATCGCGGGCACTCTTGTCGAGGGTCTTCTGTACCACGACATCTTCGTATTCGACAAGAAAAAGAAGGCTGTGGCAGTATGCTTCAACGGCGTGGAACCCGAGAACAACGGCGGCGATAACGAAGGCGGCGGAGACAACGAAGGCGGAGACGACTCCCAGAACACGGAAGAGACCTGATCTTTGCACAGCGGGAGAGGAAAGATAAATGAGAAATATAGATATTATGCGGATCCTCCTGCCTCCCGACGATGACAGCTCCGACATAAAGCTCGGTATCCTTCTCGACAGAGCCGAGAATACGCTGCTTGACTATATTGGCAGAGATGAACTGCCCGAACGGCTGAACGACATGGTCGTACAGCTTGCGATAACGATGTATAACAGGCTCGGCAATGAGGGAGAGGAAAAGCGCGGCGAGGACGACATTTCGGTGTCGTTCTCGGAGCTTATCACCGACGATATGAAGCAGCGCCTGAAAAACTATCCGAGAAAGGTGGGAACGATCAATGCAGATGACCCGTAAGAACCTCCGCAGGATTAATATATTTTCTCCGTCGGAGACCGCGGGAGACTATGTAGGAAAGAAGATCGTCCCCGAGCCGGTCGGCTTCGTGTATGCCGAGGTGTTTCCCGAAAAGTCCGTACTGAGCGGTGAGCGTGACGGAAAAAGAACAAGTGCCGGTGCAACGCTCATAATGCGCAGGGAGGCCGGAGTGAAATGCGGGGACCTCGCCTCGGTCTACGGCGAAACGGCGGACAGCAGGGTAGTGGAAGCGCGGCTGTATCCCGGTCATCTTACGGTAAGGACGGAGCGCCTATGAAAGACTACACCGCGGAGATAAACGCTGCTGTCGCGGAGCTCGGCAGGATCGCGTATGAGGAATCGCGCAGGATATGTCCCGTCCGCACGGGACGTTTGAAGCGCAGCATAACGAGATACGATCTTTACGAACGCGGTAAGGCGCAGGCCTCGGTCATCATCGGGACGGACGTGCCTTACGCGCGTGCCGTTGAGCTCGGAGCGGGAAAGCGAAAGCCGCGTCATTTCCTCGGCGGAGGCATTGATCTGGCGGCGTTGATGGCTCCCGTTGTATTTACGATATTTCTGGGAGGTAAACGTAATGGTTGACGTAAAACCATGTATAGCGGAGCTGCTCGGAGACATCGCGGACGTTGAACTCGATTTCCCCGTATGCGCGGAGTCCCTGCCCGTGATAACACTTTCCGAGACCGACAATATGTCCTCGGTCATGCTTAGCGGGTCGGACAGATACAGCGTCATAACTATACAGACAGACGTATTCGCTGAAACTCCCGCGCAGTCGCAGCAGCTTGCCGCGCAGGTAAACGCGGTGCTTGCCGGCAAGGGCCTGAAGCGCAGCTTCTCGCAGCTCATCACCGACGAGCGTTTTCCGCGCACCTGCATGAGATACCGCTTCGGCATCGACGAAGTTACATGGAGAGTTGTTTCTCTCTGATATTATGTTATCCTCCGGTCACTGTACCGGAGGATAATTTTATATGGAGTGCGCAGCTCTTTGCATCGCTGCCCGGAGCATCATCTGTTTTAAATTTCTGGGAGGTTCATAATAATGGAGCTTTTATCATCGGGAACTGCCTATTTCCTTAACGGGCAGAACCTTTACGGACTCAAGTCCACGCCCGAGCTCGGCGGAGCGCGTGAAAAAAAGGAGGTCACGAATCTTCTTGACACCGCCCACCGCTATATAGCGGGGCTTTATAAATACGACGACCTGACCTTCGATTTCTATTACAACAGCGCCGAAACAAATCCGAATGTCACCGCGGCGCAGACCGCTGCGGCATTCGCGGCGGCAAGGGCTGTGGAGCTCTCCGGGGCTTCGGTGCCGCAGAAGGTGCAGTTCCCGGACGGGACTTATTTCACATGGAACGGTCAGGTCTCCACTAAGGTAAAGAAAATGGATGCCGACGGAGTAATGGAATTCAGCATCATCTCGATACCGAATACCGCGCTCACTTACAGCGGCGATCAGGGATTATGACAGACGTGCTCCCGCGTGCGCAGAAACAGGCGTGCGCGGGAGACTGTTTTCAAGGAGGACTGAAATGAGCGAAAACGGACTTAAACTGCCGTACACGGAGCTTGAAGCGGGCGGAAAGACGTATCTTCTCCGCCTGACCGCTCTGTCGGCGGCAAGGCTTGAGGAACGCCTCGGTATGTCGGTTTACAAGGCGCTTGAACGCGCCGACGAGGTGAGGATCATGGCGGAGCTTCTCTACGCGCTTATCGAGGGACTGCGCCCGGAGTTCACGAAGCAGGACACCTTTGCGGTGATAGACGATCATATCAGCTCCGGAGGTACTCTTGCCTCGCTGAACAATATCATCGCGAAGGCACTGGAGATATCCGGTTTTTTCGGGCAGGCTCCCGCAGCGCCTCGGAGCTGATAGCGAAGCTGCGGGAACGTGCCGCGCTCTGCGTTTCCGATCCGCGTGTGCTCTGGGAGCTGACGGCTTATGAAACGGAAGAGATCATAGCGGCAGGGGAGAAGCGCCGCGCTGCCGAGGCACGCAGCTCGGAGATGCTTGCCTACAACATCGGGATACTTGTGCTGGCGGCTGTCAACGCTCCGGCGAGATATCCGAAAAGCCCGGAGGAAGCGTTCGGCAGAAGACCGGCTCCCGCTCCCGACGGCGGAAAGGCAGGCGGACTTCATGCGCATAGCCGAGCGGCTCAACAGACGCTTTGAGAAAAAGGGAGAGACAAGATGACAGTTGAGGAACTGAATGTAAAGATAACCGCCGACGCGGAGAACTTCAAGCGCGCTGTCTCCGAGGCGAACTCCGCCATGGAGAGCTTCAGACGGCGCGCCGTAACGGCGGGAGAAGAGGTGAGCGGAGCGTTCGCGGGGCTCCTCGGTGTCGGTATGACCGGGACACTCACCGGATACGCCGGCAGCCGCCGCGCGGTGCTCAGCGACTATTCCGGCAGGACAGAAGCGGCGCAGGCTTTTGCGGACGGCGCTCCCGAGCCGAGTATTTACGGCTTCACGGAGTATCTGAAAGATAAAGAGACTGCTCCGCGGGCTGCTTCCGTAACTCTGCCGGGAAGCGGTGAAAATGCCGCGGCAGCCGGGAGCGGAGTTCAGCCGATCAATATAACCACCGAGGTCATACTCGACGGTGACAAGGTCGGCGAATCCGTCAGCCGCTACAACATCAGAAGGAGCCGCATCACCAACGGCATCGAAGAATAGGAAGAACAGAAAGGAGCAGCACTCTTACACGGGTGCGGGTCATAACTATGTATTTCATAAAGATCAACAATACCGAGCTGCCGGTGCCGTACTTCTATTCTGTGACGGCAAAGGACATAACAGGCTCGGACAGCGGCAGGTATGACGAGACAGGCATAGTCCACCGCAACAGGGTGCGCCCCGGTGTCATCACCTGCGACGTGAAGTGGCGGCTCACGGGGAGCGGGCTTGCGGCACTGGAAGCGGCGCTTGCGGGCGAGCTGCTCAGCGTTACTCTGCTCGACCCGTCCGCCGCGGGCTATACGAGCTGCGATATGTATGCCGAGAGCATAAGGGCGGATTTCTATCAGCAGCAGGACGCCGACGAGGACGACAGCTGGTGGGAGATAAGCTGCCGCCTTGTCGAGTATTAAGGAGGTGAGGCTATGTATCCGGTAAGCAGCGGTTATCTTTCCGCGGTGCGCGCGAAAGTGCGTACTGACAGGCTCCTCGGCAGCATCACTCTTTCCGACGGGACGGTCATAGCGATAAACGACAGCGTTCTCGTAAAGGACACGGTGAAGCTCACCCGGGAGCTCTGCCGCGGGAGCTACCGCATCGGAACGTTCAGTCTCGCGTGTTTACAGTTTTCGGTATTCATAGACGACGCGCTCGGCATCGACCTGACGGACGCGTATGCGGAGCTTGAGTACGGGCTGTCTGTTAACGGCGTGTATGAGGATATACCGCTCGGAAGGTTCCTAATCGACCCGGTGCTTTCGATAAGGCGCAAGGACATACTTTCGGTAGTCGCCTATGACGAGGGAGTGCTGTTTGATGTCAAGCCTTCGGACACGCTGAAAAATATGTCAGCCGTGCCTGCTGCTCTGATAGCGGCGGCGTGCGCGGAGTGCGGAGTAAGTACGGATATCACGGCGCAGACTTCTCTGCCGTTCCCGAACGCTTCGCTCACGGTATGCGCACAGAGCAGCCAGATACAGACCTGCCGCGACCTGATAATGTGGTGCGCGGCGCTTATGTGCTGTTATGCGGCGATAGACCGCGATTCAAAGCTCGTGCTCATACCGGCGAAATACGCGGTCGATCCGAACGACAGCACCGTGATAATCACCGACCGCACGATACGCGCCGACGAGCGCGAAAGCATCATTGTAACGGACACAAGGGCGTATATAAAGTACCTTACGGCATATTCGGAAAACGACGTTGTAAGCTATACTTCGTCATACGTTTCGCAGGACGAGCAGGCTTCGCCGGCAGCTTATGTGCTTGAGAAAAATCCTCTGCTAGAGGGCGTGAGCGCCGCGGACTGCAACACCGTCAATACCGCATGGCTTGCCTATATAGACTCGTTCAAGCAGCGCGGAGTCAGGGCTGTGATCTTTGGCGACCCGGCCATAGACCCGGGCGACACGATAATATTCCGCGGCGGTGACGTCGATCAGAGAAGCGGGATAATCGGCGTGGTGACGGGCATTGAGTGGCGTTACCGCGGCGCGGATACGATAGAGTGCCTTGCCGCGGAGTGTGTCGGAAGGCTTACTGGACAAAGCTCCTCTATCGTATCATCGAACGTGAGAAAGCAGTCCTCAAAGCGTATCGACAACACATCGGGCGGCTCGGGCTCCGGCGGCGCAGGCGAGGAGATCGGAAACCACAGCGTCAGATTTAACGAAGACACTAACACGGTCACGGAATCGCAGTTTTACGGATATAACATTCTGGGAGGCCGTGACAACAGTCTGACAAACTCCATAAAAACTATTATTGACGGCGCTCAGAACAGCGGCGCAAGCGTGACGGAATGTATTATATCGGGCGAGCAAAACACAGTGAGCCAAGCCAATAAAAGCATTATATCGGGGCTGCGCAACAATGTGACCGATGATGACGAGGGCATAGTTACCGGTCAGAATAACACGACAAACGGAAACTCAGACACGGTAACAACGGGATTCGAAAACACCGTCAGCTATTGTCAGGACTGCAATATCTCCGGAAAGAATAATACCGCGAGATACGCAACAAACAGCATTGTAACAGGATATAACAACACAGCGGCAAGCAGCAGAGACTCAATAACCGCGGGCAGCGGTAACACAGCGGATCAGGAT
>CAMVBT010000126.1 GCA_947165805.1 uncultured Clostridia bacterium | reverse complement strand
CCCTCACCCCCTCCCACCCTCCTGAAAGACCAATCGCTTCGCCTTGCAGCGGGGGCAGGTAGTACGCCTTTTCAGAGTAAAATAATAACTGCTCCTATCGAAAGGAGCAGTGAGACTTTCAAAAAACAGTTGACAAACCGTTCAAATAGTGCTATAATAAAACACGCAAAAAGGGAGCTGATGATATTCGGCTGAGAGGAAGCGAAAATACGCTTCGACCTGTGACCTGATGCGGATAATGCCGCCGTAGGGAGATACCGACGTTTATGTCCCCTTTTGCAGAAAGGGGTTTTTATTTTCCCCGGAAGAAAGAAAGGACGAAAGAAATGAAAAACTCAAAAACCGTAATGCTCGTCGAGGGCGCAGTAATGATCGCGCTGGCGGCGGTGCTGAGCTTCATCAAGGTGTATAAGCTGCCATGGGGAGGCTCCATAACCCTGCTGTCAATGCTGCCGATCTGCCTGTTCAGCATAAAGTACGGAGTGGCGCGCGGACTGTTCGTATCGTTCGTGTACTCGCTGGTGCAGATGCTGCTCGACCTCGGCGAGGTGCTGAGCTGGGGACTTACCCCGGAAATACTGATAGCGTGCTTCGCGCTGGATTACCTGCTCGCGTACACCGTGATAGGCACGGCGGGTATGTTCAGAAAGAAGAAGCTCCCCGGCTGGATAGCGGGAACCGCGGTGGCGCTTTTGCTCAGGCTCGTGTCGCACTTCATCAGCGGTGTGTTTATCTGGCACTCGTTCGGTGAGCTGTGGGACGGCTTCTCGACAGAGAACGAGTACATATACAGCCTGCTCTACAACGGCTCCTATATGCTGCCGGAGATCATATTCACGGTCATAGGCGCGGCGATACTCTTCTCCGTTCCGCAGACAAAGAAGCTGCTCTCGCCGGTATCGGAATAATCATCACATAAACGAAAAGACCTTCCGGAAGGAAGGCCTTTTTGTTTGTCAGAATGTAGTGTCATTATTATCGGGGAATTTCGGAGCCTGCGGGAACGCGGGTGTCTCGATCTTGTCGGGGAAGACGGGAGCCTGCGGAAATTCCGGTCTCGCGTAGCTCGACGAGTAATCCGGCACAGTGGGGAAGTCCGACGCTTTCGGAACGTCCTGCACGGTCGGGATATCCTGTACGGTGGGAATGCTCTGTACCGATGGTATATCCTGTACGCCCCCGATCGAGTCAAACGCGGATACGGGTTCCGGCTCCGGGATTTCGGGAGCTTCCGGTGCTTCGATAGCTTCCGGGGGTTCGGGTGCGGCGGGAGTTTCAAGTGCTTCGGGTACTGCCGGGGTCTCCGGGACTGCCGCCGTTTCGGTCTCCGCCGATGAGATGATGTCCTCGGGAAGTCTCTCTATGCCGCCGTTCGACAGGTCAACATTCGTTTCGGTGCGGGGATCGACCTCCTCCATCATGTGACCGCCGATATTGTACATATTGCGCATCTCGGGGTCTGTCGGCTCGACCATTATGGACGAGTATTCCTCTTCCGCCGCGGCCGCGGCTGTCACGGCAAGTCCGGGCGCAGCGCCTTCGCCTGCGAGTGAGTCGGCAAACGCAAGGTCTGCGGCCTTTCTGTCGGGATTGATGACCGGAAGATCGCCGTTGTGAGGCATCACCGCTTTATATTTTGCGGCTCTGTCCTCAATGGCTATGCCGCCGTTGCTCTCGTCGATCTGTTCATGGGTGTGCGGATCGACAGCCGGCATACTGTCGCCCATGGGAGCGGGCTGCGATCTCTGTATGGTCGGATTGCTGTCGTCAAGACCTTCTATCGGGGGCATCGGGCGGTCAAGATTCCCGTAGGCGCCCTGCGAGCTGCCCGTATAGCCGACGTAGTAGTTGCGCTTCGGCTGGGTCAGCGGAGTCTTGTTCGTTCTGTCGATACCGCCGAGTATGGCGTCCATAGCTTCCTGATCGGAGCGCATACGGGGGGGACGTCCGCTCTCCAGACCGAGCAGGCCTTTGCGTTTTGTGGGAGCGGAGGTACCGCGGCTCCCGGGGGTATAGTTGAGTATCTTGTTTATTTCATCTGCATTGGCTCCGCCGATATAGGGAGTTCTCGGACTGCCGGCGCCTGAGGTGCCGCTGCCGCCCATATACGGGTATGTCCTGCCGTTCGGAGCCTGCGGAGCACTGCCTGTGCTCCCGCTCATATAAGGCGGCACCGAACCGGTACTGCCGGAGCTCCCGCCGATATACGGAGGAACGGAGCCCGTGCCGCCCGATGTACCTCCGGGGGCCGGAGTCTCGCCGGCGGGCGGGATATAGGGAACGTATGACGTGCGGACAGTATCGCCGCTTCTCGACTTCACGAGGTAGATGATGAAAGCTACAGCCATGATGACGAGTATTATAACGCCTATGGTCAGCATCCAGCTGCCGCCGCCCGCGTTATACTGAACCACAAACGGGACCATGGCGTTAAGATACGCTGCCTTTAATTCGTCGATGTTCTTCGAGCCCTGATAATACAACTCAACGAAACTCTCGACATACTCGCGGAAGTACTGGCGCTCTTCGGCGTCCATTTTTGTGACTTCGGCGCGTCCGACGATCACATGGGTGTAGGTCGTACCCTTCTGCCCGAAGTAGTATTCGTCGGTCTCGGTCTCCAGCTTGTCGAGCCTGCTCATCTGATCCTTGTTGCCGGTCTTGTAGAGCATAAGCTTGTCGGGGACCGTCGCCTCAAGGGACGGGAAGAACGGTATGACATAGTATCCCGCGGAGGTGTACTCGTCGGATTTGAATACGAACGTGTATTCGGTAGTTGTGATATAGGCCGCCTGACCGAGATTTTCGGTGATAGTGCCGCTGATGATGTCGCCTTCCTTGAAGTCCGATATCTTCATTCCGGTGAAGTCGGCGTGGGAGCCGCCGATGTCCTTGCCGAGATCGACAAAGCCCATTATCGTCAGCAGGACGCCCAATATCGCAAAACCGAGTATCAGGCGTATGACCGCTGATCTTCCAAAATTGTTTGAAGCCATATCAATTCCTCGTATTATTCCGGAAGTTTTCCGGAGCTTATTTTGCGGGGACTTCTATCTTTGACTTTCCGCCCATGTAGGGTCTTAATACTTCGGGGATATTTACCGAGCCGTCGGCGTTCAGGTTGTTCTCGAGGAACGCTATGAGCATTCTCGGAGGAGCTACTACCGTATTGTTCAGGGTGTGGGCGAGGTACTTCTTTCCGTCCTTGCCCGCTATCCTTATTTTCAGGCGGCGTGCCTGAGCGTCGCCGAGGTTCGAGCAGCTGCCGACCTCGAAGTACTTCTTCTGACGCGGAGACCATGCCTCAACGTCAAGGCTCTTGACTTTCAGGTCGGCAAGGTCGCCGGAGCAGCATTCGAGAGTTCTTACCGGGATATCCATTGAGCGGAAGAGCTCGACGGTGTTCTGCCAGAGCTTTTCGAACCAGTAGGGGCTGTCCTCGGGCTCGCAGATAACGATCATTTCCTGCTTCTCGAACTGGTGGATACGGTAAACGCCGCGCTCCTCAAGTCCGTGGGCGCCCTTTTCCTTGCGGAAGCAGGGAGAATAGCTGGTGAGAGTGTGGGGCAGTGTCTCGCCCGGTACGATAGTGTCTATATACTTGCCTATCATCGAGTGCTCGGAGGTACCGATGAGGTAGAGGTCTTCGCCCTCGATCTTGTACATCATTGCGTCCATTTCCGCGAAGCTCATAACGCCGGTAACGACGTTGCTTCTTATCATGAACGGCGGCACGCAGTAGGTGAAGCCCTTGTCGATCATGAAATCGCGCGCATACGCGATGACAGCGGAGTGCAGTCTCGCGATATCGCCCATGAGGTAGTAGAAGCCGTTGCCCGCGACGCGTCTTGCGGCGTCGAGGTCGATGCCGTGCAGCTTCTCCATTATGTCGGTGTGGTAGGGGACTTCAAAGTCCGGAACGACGGGCTCGCCGAAGCGCTCGATCTCAACGTTCTGGGAGTCGTCCTTTCCTATCGGGACGCTGGGGTCGATGATCTGGGGAATGGTCATCATGATCTTTGTGATCTTCTCGGAGAGCTCGGCCTCCTTTGCTTCGAGAGCGGCGAGGCGCTCGGAGAACTCGTTGACCTGCTTCTTGGCTTCCTCGGCTTCTTCCTTCTTACCCTGTCCCATGAGGGCGCCTATCTGCTTGGAGATACGGTTTCTGTCGGCGCGCAGGCCGTCGGCCTCCTGCTGGGTCTTACGGCTCTCGGCGTCGAGCTCGATGACTTCATCTACGAGCGGGAGCTTCTGATCCTGAAACTTTTTCCTGATGTTTTCCTTTACTGCTTCGGGGTTTTCTCTGAGAAATTTAATGTCGATCATTGTTTTATATATCCTTTCAATAAATTACTTTTTTAGTTCGGAAAGATACTTTATCAGCTCTTTCAGCTCTTCCTCGCCGGCACATTCTATACTGAACGTATATTTGTCCTTTGATTTGTCTATATGCACAGGCTTTCCGATGTGTTCGGTCATACTGAGCTCGGCTTCCACGAGGTAAGTGTCCCGCGGAGGCTTGGGCTTTACGGGGCGTTCCTCGGTCATCTGCTTCGCGAGCCTTTCGAGGGCGCGGACGCTGATGCCGTCCTTTATGGTCTTCTGAGCGAGGATATGCTGGATATCCTTGTCCTGAACGCCGAGTATCACCTTACAGTGTCCCACGGATATTTCGCCCTTGCTGACACTCTGCTGTATATCTTCCGGCAGGGTTATCAGGCGCAGCGAGTTCGCCACCGAGGAGCGGGGCTTTCCGACCACCTTCGAGACCTCGTCCTGCGTCATTTTGAACGTATCTATCAGCTGTTTGTAGCCAAACGCGACTTCGATAGGGTTGAGGTCCTCACGCTGGAGGTTTTCGATCAGCGCTATCTGCATGGTCTGCTCGTCGGTCAGGTCCATGATGCGCACCGGGACTTCTTTCAGTCCGGCGATCTTTGCGGCACGCCAGCGGCGTTCACCGGCGACTATCTGGTAGCCGTCGCCGTAGGGTCTGACGGTCAGCGGCTGTATAACGCCGTTCTCGGCGATGTTCGCCGCGAGAGCCTGAAGCGCTTCCTCGTCGAAATTCTTTCGCGGCTGCTTCTTGTTGGGCTCGATCTCGGAAAGTTTCAGTTTCTGGGGGACGGTATTGTCGTCCGAGCCGAACAGTCCGTCGTCGAAGAGGTCGGCGAAATTATCGCCGAGTCCGGTCTTTTTTGCCATTTGTGCTCCTTCCTCAAAGCATTTCTTCTATTGCCTTGCATTTTCTCGCGACTTCTTTTGCAAGTCTTATGTACGCGTCAGCACCCTTTGAGCCGGGGTCGTAGTAGGTTATCGGTTCGCCGTGGCTCGGGGCTTCGGCTATGCGGACATTTCTCGGAATCTCCGCGTTGAAGAACAGGTCCTCGGGGAACTTCGACTTGATGCTGCGCATTACCTCGCGGTTGACTCTGAGCTTGCTGTCCACCATGGTAAACACGATGCCCATTATCTGGAGATTGCGGTTGCTGGACTTCTTGACGCGCTTCACGGTAGCGATGAGCTCCGCGACGCCCTCAAGGCTGTACGGCTCGCACTGCATCGGGATAATGATGCGGTCGCAGGCGTTGAGACCGTTGAGAGCCAGAACTCCGAGGGACGGCAGACAGTCGATGATGATGATGTCGTAGTCCTCGCGTATCTGTAGTATTTCCTTTTTGAGCTGCATATTCTTGTTCTCAAACCGCAGCAGCTTTATCTCCGCTTCGGCGAGAGTCTGTGTCGAGGGCATCAGGGACAGGTTTTTGAACTCTGTCTTTATGATCGCGTCGGCGGGTCTTACCTCTCCCATTATCACGTCATAAGTCGTGTGCTCGAGCTCGCGCTTGGCGCCGCCCGAAATACCGAGTCCCGCTGTGGCGTTGCCCTGCGGGTCGAGATCGACGATCAGCACGCGCTTGCCCATATTCCCGAGAGCAGCGCCGAGGTTCACCGCGGTGGTAGTCTTTGCCACGCCGCCCTTCTGGTTGACGATCGAAATGATAACTGCCAAATTTATCGTCCTTTCTTTTGTTCTGTTTTCCAACAAATAATTATACCATATATAAGAAGAAATTGCAAGTGTTTCTTTTATAGTCGCCCATCTCTGAAGGTCGCTTACGCTCGAGTTGCCTCCGGCGGCCAGCTTTTTGAAGAAGAGGTCGCTTACGCTCGAGTTGCCTCCGGCGGCCAGCTTTTTGAAAAAAGCTGGGCAAAAACTTTTCAAACGCTTCGCCTTGCAGACTCGTTAAGCAGTACCTCTTTTGAGGGTAAAAGAAACTAAAATAACAAAAATATCTGCTCCTTTTGACTGCCAAAAGGAGCAGATTTCTTTCGAGTTTAATAGCGTAGCGGTTGAAAGTTTTTTGAAGGGGGTCTGGGGGAAACTTTTTTTCAAAAAAGTTTCCCCCAGTCTAGAGCGTAAGCGACTAAAAAAAGCCCCGCGTGAAGCGGGGCTTTGTCTGTTATCTTATGAAAGGATAGCGTGCTCGTCGTTAGCGTCGAACAGGTGGATCTTGTTCGGGTCGATAGCGAGCTTGACAACGTCCTGAGGACGAGCTGTGCAGCGAGGAGAAACTCTTGCTGTGATCGGCATACCTTCGCATGTGAGGTAGAGGTATGTCTCAGCGCCCATCATTTCGGTTACATCGACGTTAGCTTCGATGATACCTGTTGTAGCTGTCGAGATGAACATTTCCTCGTCATGGATGCTCTCGGGTCTTACGCCGAGTGTAACGTCCTTGTCAACGTAGTAGTTGAGAGCTTCTGCGTCAGCCTTGGCTGTCGGGATCTCAACATAGAACTTTCTGCCTCTCGAGGTCTTTGTATCCTCGGAACCGAACTCAACAGTGTACTTGCCGTTCATCATGATGAGCTTGGCATCGATGAAGTTCATCTGAGGTGTGCCGATGAAGCCCGCAACGAACTTGTTAACGGGGTTCTCGTAAAGGTTCAGAGGCGAGTCGATCTGCTGGATGTAACCGTCCTTCATAACAACGATACGGTCACCCATCGTCATAGCCTCGATCTGGTCATGTGTAACGTAGATAAAAGTTGTACCCAGCTTCTTGTGGAGCTTCGAGAGCTCGGTTCTCATCTGTGCACGCAGCTTCGCGTCGAGGTTGGACAGCGGCTCGTCAAGCAGGAATACCTTAGGATCACGGACGATCGCAC